>CAMVAF010000001.1 GCA_947165365.1 uncultured Clostridia bacterium
AAAACCTCTTGTCGATGTAAATGGTCCTGATAATATTTCTTTTGTCTCTTTATCAATTGTTGTGGATACAATAACAATACCACTTTCCGCAAGCATTTCCCTATCTTTTAAAACAATTTCTCCAATATCATCTGAACTTTTTCCGGATATTAGTATTTCATCTATTTCTATTTTATCAAAACTTTCTATCATTTTACCATTAATAAAAGTTATTATATCACCATTTTGCTTTAAAATAATATTTTCCTTTTTGATACCACATTTGGTTGCAATAAAGGCATTTTTATATTGTTCTTTATACTCTCCTTTAACTGGAAAATAATATTTTGGTTTCATTAAATTTATCATTAACATTAAATCTTCTCTAGATGGATGTTCTAATAAATGCTTTTTACTTGATAAACTAATAACATTAATATTTAATTTGGCAATCTCATCCATAATAGTTACCATTCTTTTTTCCGTTCCAACATACATTGGTTCCGTTATAAAAATAGTATCTGTTTCACGAAGTTTTATTATCTTATCATTACCCTTAATAATTCTTTCAATATTGGCATAAGGTTTTTCTTTACCATCACTTATTAAAATAACAACACCTTTATCATTAATATCTGATAAATTACCAAGTCTTAACGGATTAATTCTTAAATATTTATTTTTTAAACACATATGAATTAAATTAATTAATGTTTTTCCAACAATAATAATTTTTCGGTTAGTACTTTCTACTTCATCAAATATTTCTTGAAGTCTAAAGATATGAGCCGGTAATACACTCATAATAAATCTATCGGGATAATTATTTAGTTGCTCTCTTATAAAATGATTTACACGATGATTTGGACTAGTAAAACCAGTGTGATTTGCATATAAACTTTCATTCATTAAACATAAAACACCATTTTTTCCAACTTCCGATAAAGCTCCTAAATCCATTCTATAAAATCCTTGCATTCCCGGATCAAAAATAAAATCTCCCGTATAAACAATTGAACCATCTTGGGTATTTAAGACATAGCATAAGCTCTCTGGTATAGAATGACTAACACTTATTGGTAAAATACTATTATCATTAAACTTTATTTTCTTATATGATGATACTTCATTTAAATTATATTTTTCTATATTATCATTATTAAATTGCATTTTTATTATTTCACAAGTAAATTTTGAAGCGTAAATAGGAATATCAGGTAAATCTACTACAATATCAGATAAAGCTCCCATATTACTCTCATGTCCATGAGTAATAAATATTCCTTTAACGTTTTTATTGTTGTTCTTAATATAATCAAAACTTGGTATAATATAGTCTATTCCTAACATATGATCTTTAGGATACTTAAGTCCAGCATCAAAAACAAATATATCATTATCTACCTTAACAACATACATATTTTTGCCATCTTCATTAAGACCACCTAAAGCAAAAATCTTTATTTTACTCAATTTAATTCCTTCTTTCTTTTTTTATTTATAAGATTTTTATCATTAATAATGATATCATTAATTAATGTTTTTGACAAGAGAAAAGAACTATTTATTACCTAGTTCTTTCATTATTATCTTGATATTCAATATTTTCTAGATATTGAAGACTTTGATCATAAATTTTATATTTTCTTAAATAATTATCTGAAATTATTGTATTAGCAAATCTTGTAATATCCATATTATGACGAAGATCAGCCATCTTGACTTTAGTTGCTAATTTATTTGTTGCGATTCTTGCAATATATGTTTCGTAATCTTCATTTTCTTTATGAGTAAGAGTATCAATAGCATTAATAATTTTATCGTTAAAACCAAATTTTTTTAAATCTTCTATCGATGTATTAGTATCTTCTATTACATCATGTAATAAGGCAACAATAGTTTCTTCTTCAGTTTCCATATTATTTGCAACTATAAACGGATGAAATACATAAGGTATACCTTGCTTATCAACTTGATCTTTATGTTTTTCGTACATTAATTTAATTGCAAGATTTACTTTTGGTGTATAAATCATTTTTTTGCTTCTCCCTTTGCCAATTTTGGAAAGTTTTCTAACTTATTAATTATTTCTTCGTCCGTTATTTCTTCATATTGTACACCTACATCCTCATATAAGAAATATATCATATTATCCTTTTCCCAATAATTATTATTTAATACTTCAAATGATATTTCATCAATTGTTCGAAAAAATTTACCACCTATAAATTTAAAATATCTATAATTCATTTTTATCACTCTAATCCTTTCATAAAATCATGGCCAATTACATCTTTTGGAATTGGTATTGTTGATGTGTATAATTTTTGAATAGCCATTGATGTATCGTAAACATCTTTTAAGTCACCATCGCCATTAGCGATATATTCATTTCTTCTAATTTCATATACTAAATGAGTTTTATCTTCTTTAACATCAAATGATTTAGCTGTATGAAACTGAAGTTCAAAAACACATCCATCAGGGGATATTATACCACAATTTAATCCTTTGTACACAGGACTATTCCATTTATTTTTTGCATTAACTATCCGATATCCTTGATCTTTTAATGTTTGCAATGTGCTTTGTGCTTTTTCCGTATAATGATCCTCAGCAATAATCATAGTATATCTTAAACCGTCTCCAATATTATCTTTAGCTTGTTCCAAAGATACACCAGAATGATTATGATCAAAAATAATTTTTCTTGCAGTACTATCCACTTCCTTAAGTTTATGTTCTAAACCAGTTAAATGAGCCGAAGCATCTTCTAAAGAATGTAAAATTTCAGTAACTTTTGGTTCATTATTCTTTGCTTTTTCTCTAATTTCTTTTGCATATGCAGTTGATTTATCAATATCTTCTTGACTAGCAACCGTTTGTTGACCAATAGTTCCAAAATCGCTAACTTTAATCCCTCTTGCATCAGCTAGACTTTGTAATTTTTTTGTATTTGCATCAATTTGAGATTGCGTCCATCTATCAATTGCTTCTTGACCATATATTACTTTTACCTTAGATAATGGCACTGGATTTTCTTTACTTGATGATTTTATATGTCTTACTTGATAATCATCAGCCATTCCAAGGCCATTATCACTTGCAAGAACAAATAAAGATTTATCTGCAGGTGTTTCAAGAATAATAGTATCATCACCACTTGCATATCTTCCATCTAGACTAGCAGCTCCCCCCAAATACCAATCAACACCACCATTATTTTGTCCTTCAACATATTCATCAATATCTCTTACAACATAACCACTTTCAACATATGATTGCCATGCTTTTAAATCTATTAATCGATATGCATGATCTGGTTTTAATTCATAACCATCAATTTTCCTTACAACATGATCTCTTCCACCTAATGCTAATTTATCACCTACATTTAATTCTTCACCATTTTTTATTTTTTCAATTGCAACCTGTCTTTTTGGAATATTAGATTCAGGAACAGCATCTATACTATATAAATTAGAATCAGATTGGACATTAACAGGTGCATGTTCGCTAGAAATTATATATTTTATCCCTTTTTCATTCAACGTATTAATAACATCTTGACTAGGAGTTTTCAAAAATACAACATGATCTATATTATCTACCGCATGATTATATCTGCCATATATTTGTGCTTCAATATATCCATCCGTATCATGGTTGTCAAGAGGCGAAAAATTATATAATGTTGCATTTTCTAAATCCTCTATGGTTTTTACACCATCAAACCCAAACCAAGTATTTGTTTGAACAGGATTATTAGCATTTGATGGTGCTTGTATTCCACCATACCTACCAAATAGACTAGGGTTTCTTCCATGTTCAAGTGAATCTGCGTTTGTAAATGTTGTATAATCTAAAACATCATCTTTTTTAAAAATTATAACTGCTTCAGTTGAATAATCCGATTCACCACTACCTTTTCCATACCAATAGCCAGGTCCTTCTTTATAAAATTGTACCGATTGGGAATCACTTTCATCATATTTAGGAAAAATCATTCCATAAATAGGAGAATCTTGTCCATCAACACCCGTAGGTATTCCAAATAAATATTCTTCATGTTGTTTTCTTCTTTCTGGAGTTTCAAGCCTATCGCTTTCAGTTGTATGGCCATTCTTTATTTCTCCACTTGTTAATATTTGTAACAAAGCATCATTTGACACTCTTATACCAATATCAGATTCACCAATGATTCTTTTAAATGTTGAAGCATACACTTTTTTAAAAGTTTCACTATCTGTCCCAAGATATTTTGCTGCTTTCTCAATATAATTATCTATATTCTCCTGTCTTTCACTATCATTCGTTATTAATGAGTCAATATTTTCAACATGATTTAAAAGCCAGTCATTAACAAGGAGTGCCTCATAATGTTCATTCATTTGTCTTATTTCATATTCAATATTTTGTGAGTTTAATCCTTCCTCTGTTACAATTAATTTTTCTCCATATTTAGTTGTAACGGTAAAAGTACCATCTTTATTAGAAGTTACATGATCTATTTCATCTCCTAAATTATTTTTTAGTGTTTCAATTCCATTGCTTGTAGTTTTATTGGATCCTTTCTGAGAAGAAGTTTTTTCTACAATTTGATTTAATTTATTTTTGTCAATTTCACCTGTTTTTTTATTCATGCAATCCATTAATTGTCCTGCTGTTAATGTTACTACTCTTCCATCATCTAACGTTATTTTAACTATTTCACTACTTGCTTTAATAGCACCTCTTGTTTGAGGTATTATTGAAAAACTATTTAATTGTAATGTTGATAAATATGTTTCTAATGTTAATTTTAATGCTTCATTTATATCAAATGTTGTATCTGAATATCCATCAACTAACGTTTCAATAGCTGGTCCTAAAACCCATCGTTGCATCTGTTCTTCTGTTATTTCACCCATTGGTCCTGTTACAAGGAAATTAAGTAAACTTTTCATTATAATATTACTTGTTTTACTTGTTGCAGTAAGTTCTGTCCATTTATGAACATTTGATATTCCTGGTACAAAACCTATAAATTTCTCTGTAAATACATCACTAGCTCCTGATAACACACCATATATACATGAATCATATAAACTTCTTCCATCTCTAATTGACTGATTTTTATTTGTTGCAAAACTATTTAAAAACATTAAGGATAAACCGACATTTTGTCCTACCTTTGCTGCTACGTCCGTCCCTACTCCTAATGAACCTAATGCTCCACTTGTGGCAAAAGAAGCTATCATTGGTGGTAACATATTTCCTGTTGACACACCAACATTAAAAAATGTATTTAACCATTCTGCTTTATCCTGTCCTAAAAAACTACTTCCATCATTAATCTTGTTGGCAAATTCTAATATATCGGCGTCATTTTTTAAATCCTTGATTACATCATATTCTGACTTATTAAGTTCACCTTGATAATATTTTAAATCCGCATACGTAATTGTTTTCCCATTACGTATTTGATTTTTCAAATCATCATAAACTTCCTCATCTATTTTTCCTTGAAATTTTGCTAATTCACTTTCATTCAAGGTTAACAACATACTTGTACCTGATATCATTTGATTCACATATTGGATAGCATATTCACTATCTGTAAAATCTCCTGTTTCATCAAATATTGTTCCTATTTTTTTAAACCAATCTTCTGTCCCTATTTTTATTCCTTCTAAATCTGCTATCCCTAGTCCTAAGGCATATCCTGTATTTGTTCCATTTGCTATACCACTAACGATATCCATTGCTCTTTCCATACCACTAGCTTTATTTAGACTATCAGAGAATGCCGATAAATACTTATCCGCTGCTTCTTTTCCTTCTTTATTATATATATAATTATACAATTTTATATGTTCATCATCAAAATATTTGGTTGCTTTATCTAGAAGAGGATTATATCGTAAATTAAAACCTTGCTCATTATATGTACTTATAAAATTTTCATTACGAAAACCACTATTTGCTAATCCTTTAGCTGCCATATAAAAATTCCATGCATCTTGATCATTATAGTACATATCACGTGATTTTAATTTATCCTTATATATTTTTTTTTGTTCTATTGTTAATTTACAATCATCACTATCAAACCAAGAATCTGTCCATGCATAAAAACTTTCAAAATCCAAGTAAGAACTTGCTGTTTCATTGTAATTATCATAATACTGTTTTAATGCTTCTTTATAAAAATCTACATCTTCATTTAAAGATATTATTTTTTCAAACTCCTCTTCTCCTACTTGTTTTAATAAATAATCATATTCCCATTCTTTTCTAGAATTAACATATTGCCTTACTACTCTTTCTTGCTGAGTTATCTCTCTATTTAATCTTTGTAATTGTGCCCTTTTTTCTTCTCTTTCTTTATATAAGGCACCATAATCGGTTCCATCTGGATATATTCTTTTAGCATTTGTTGGCTCATCTATAACTGCTAGTATTTTATTTAAATCCGCAATTTCAGCCTCTAATCTTGTTATTTCAGGGTCATTTTTTTCATGTATTTTTTGAAGATTTTGTTGTTCATGTAATGTTATTAAATGACAAATGCTACTTCTTACATTACCTTTTTTTAACTGTTCTTGGATATATTTTTTGTCATCATCAGTTAAATTTTCATCTTTATTAACAATATCCAAAATTACATCTTCTGATAATTCTGTTTCATTATTAAATGCTGATAAAAGTATCAATTCTTCAAATGTTTTTTCATCTGTGCTATTATAAAAATCATTTATTAAATCTTTTAAATCTTTTAAATCTTCCCATTCATTTTCTTGACATAGCTGAACACTATTTACCGTAGCTCCACTTAATCCTTCGATAGAATTTGCAAGAGATGTTAGGGCTTCTTTGGTATTATCACCTAACCCATTATAATACGATCTAAGTTCTCCTGTTAGACAGTTTGCGTATGACAAATCACAATTTAAAGGCATTGCGGCCATACCATCTAAATCACTTATTACATTCATTATACTACTATAATACAAGTATATTTGGACTTCTTTAGCATCTAATGCTTTTTCTTGTCTTCTTGTTCCAATTGGTTGAGGTGAAGGTAAATGACCTCCTCCACTAGATGATGCCGCGTTTCTTTGAATACTATTTAGTCTATCTAATTCTTTATCTAGAGAATCAGTTGCAAATACTATTTCATCATTTTCTTTTAGAATTAAATAAACATTATTTTCTTCATCATATTCTACTTTAACATCAATATCATATAAATCTTTATATTTACTTTTTATTTGTTCGATATTACTACTATCATTTACCATAAGTACCTCATATCATATAGGTTAATCTTATCACATTTTTTATACTAAAGCAATAAAAATGAACGTATTAACGTTCTAATTTTTGTTGAATCATAATATTTTCCATTTCTTTTACATCTTTTTTATTATTATCAGTTATTTTGTTTAATAATACTTTATTTTTTTCTAAAATATTTAAAAAGTATTCTCTATTTAGATTATTACTTAAATCTAATTTACCAAAAAAATTATCTATTTTTTCTAATCCTTTAGAATATTCTATAATCAAATAATATTTATTATTATCTTTAATAATTTCTTCTTTATCTATTTTAAAACCTAATTTATTCATCTCACATCTTAAATAATAAAAATCATTATTGGGAGATAAAACAATCTTTTTAATATTAGGATAACTATTAATATCTTTTAAAATATTAATGATATTAATTGATCCCATACCAGATATAACAATTGTATCAATAGTATTATCTAATTTCTCAATACCATTAGCATGAACTAATTTAATTCGATTTTCTAAATGATATTTAGAAATATTTTCTTTAGCCTTTTCTAAAGGTTTTTGGTTAATATCAGAACCAGTTATATTAAAATTATCATATTTTAAACATAAATATATTTCAAGAAGTGCATGATCACAGCCTATATCAAGAATATTATCAGTATTTAAAAGATGACCGCTTAAACTTTTTAAACGGTCATTTATTATTTTTTTCATTAATCAGTCATAAAGTCTTTAAGTCTTCTGCTACGAGATGGGTGTCTTAGTTTTCTTAAGGCTTTAGCTTCAATTTGTCTTATTCTTTCTCTTGTTACATTAAACACTTGACCTACTTCTTCAAGGGTTCGACACTGTCCATCATCAAGGCCAAAGCGAAGTCTTAAAACTTTTTCTTCTCTTTCTGTTAATGTTAATAGTACACCTGATAATTCTTCTTTTAACATTTCAATTGTGGCATATTCTTCTGGAGACATGGTTCTTTCATCTTTAATAAAATCTCCTAAATGTGAATCATCTTCTTCACCAATTGGTGTTTCAAGACTAACTGGATCTTGACTAATTTTATATACGTCACGGATTTTGTCAACTGGCATATTCATTTTTTTAGCGATTTCTTCATCTGTTGGTTCTCTATTTAACTCTTGAGTTAACTGTCTTTGAACTCTAGCGATTTTATTTATTGTTTCTACCATATGAACAGGTATTCTTATAGTTCTTGCTTGATCAGCAATAGCTCTTGTTATAGCTTGTCTTATCCACCATGTAGCATATGTTGAAAATTTATAACCTTTTTCTGGATCAAACTTATCAACTGCTTTCATTAGTCCAATATTACCTTCTTGAATTAAATCAAGAAATAACATTCCACGTCCAACATAACGCTTAGCAATACTTACAACTAAACGAAGATTACTTTCAGCTAAGATTTTTTTGGCATACTCATCACCTTCTACAGCACGATGAGCATATTCAAATTCTTCATCATTAGATAATAAGTTAATTTGTCCTATCTCTTTTAAATACATTCTAACAGGATCACTAATCTTTATATCTTTAGATGCGCTTAATTCCGCTAATATATCATCAGAATTATCTTCTACTTCATCAATATCGCCTAATCCTTCTTCTGAGACAATTTCAATTTTATTTTCAATAAAGGTATTATACAAATCATCAAGAGTATCAGCATCCATATCAAGACCTTTTAACTCTTCAGCAATTTGTTCATAGGTTACATAACCTTTTTCTTTTCCTAGTAATACAAGTGATGCTTTTCTATCTTCAATAGACTTAACTTCATTTACCATGATTTTCCCTCTTTCGTCTTTAATGTCCTTATTTCCTCCATTAATTTAATTTGTCGCTCAAAATCCACTTCTTCTTTTATTTCTTTCTCTAATTTTCTAATTTCAAGAGCAATATTATACTTTTTTATTGCCAACAAATTTTCATTAATTTGATCATCATTTTCCATTACTGGATAATCATTTTGTAATACTTTATTAAGTTCTTTCATTAAATCATTTTTTTCAAGATTACTTAGGTATGTATAAAAATCTGCTTCATTAATTTCACCATAGCGGTTATAATAAGCGATAATCTCATTTAACAAAAGTCTTATATCAGTATTAGGAATATAAACATTACTATTATCAATCATTGTTATAACTTTTGGATAATTTAAAGAATAATAAATAAGTGACTCCATCGCTTTTAAAAAACCATTTTTTTTATCTTTTTTGATAACTACAGACTCACTTTTTTCTTTATTTATTTCCTTATCTTTTAGTCCTAACAACTTTTTTTCCAAGGTATTATACCATACATTAGTATCATTTGCAAGCGTTTTTAACATAATTTCTTGTTTAATTATGTCTTTTTCATTATTAATTTCTAATAAAACTTGATTAATATAATTAGTTTTATCATCAATATTATCAAAATTATATTTTTGCTTTAATACTTTAATCTTATATTCATTAAAAGTTATAGCATCATCTATTTTTTTTCTAAAATTCTCTTCACCATATTTAAGAATATAATCATCAGGATCTAAATTATCAGATAAGCTTATTACAAAAACATTGAGATTCATCTTGGAGAATACTTCACCACTTGACAATGTAGCTTTTCGTCCTGCAGCATCTCCATCATAACATAAATAGATATTATTACTTAATTTTTTGATAAAATCAGCTTGTTCATGAGAAAGAGCTGTTCCCATTGTAGCAACACAATTTTTAATACCAACAGTATATGCTCTAATTACTGCCATAAATCCTTCCATAACAATTACTTTTTTATCGTTTCTAATAGCAGCTTTAGCTCGATGGTAATTAAATAAGTTTTCTCTTTTTTTAAATAGTGGTGTTTCTTTAGTATTTTGATATTTGTTTAAATCATCTCTATTATAAATTCTACCTGAAAAGCCAATAACTTTACCATCTTTATTATGAAGTGGAAAGATAATTCTGTTAATAAAACTATCACGATTTTCATTGGATAAATCAATTAAATTTAACTCTTCCATGGAATAACCTTGATTAACCAAAAGATTTGTTAAAATATTCATTTTATTTAGTGATAAACCTATTTCAAATTCTTGAATAGTGTTTTTATCTAGTTTTCGATTTTCTAAATATTTTCTAGCATCTTTACCTTCACCACTTAACAAATTGTTTTGATAAAACTTATTGGCAATATCCATTAATTCATAATATTTATCATATTTATTATCTTTTTTTTCTGTAATACCTAAATTAATTCCTATAGTAGTTGCCAGTTTTGCTAAAGCTTCTTTAAAGGAAATTTTTTCATAATTCATGACAAAATTAAAAACATTTCCACTCTCTCCACAAACAAAACACTTATATATTTGTTTTTCTTCTGATACTGATAGGCTTGGTGAATGATCATCATGAAAAGGACATAAGGCAAAATAATTTCTTCCCTTTTTAGTAAGAGGTATTCCATAGGAAGATATAACATCAACGATATTAAGTTTATTTCTTATTTCATTAATTTCATCCTGATTCATACATCACCTACCAACATTAATTATAATTTTTTTTTTACAAAATGTCCATAAATTTGTGAAAATTTGACTTTTAGAAAAAATTCATTCAATACTAGACAATATTAAAAAAAAATTGTATAATTGTTAAGTTAATGGTTCTTTAATTAAAGAAAGGAGAAAAATGAAAGATAAAACAAAATTTATTATTCTTGGTGGTCTTGGGGAAATTGGTAAAAATATGTATGCCTTAGAACACAATGATGAAATTATTATCATTGATGCTGGAATATCTTTTGCTGATATGACAACCTTTGGAGTAGATTATTTAGTTCCTGATTATTCTTATTTAAAAGATAATGAAAGTAAAATTAAAGCATTATTTATTACCCATGGACATGAAGATCATATTGGTGGTATACCTTTTTTATTATTAACAGTAAATATACCTTATATTTATGCTCCAAACCAAGCTAGTGAATTAATTAAACTAAAATTACAAGATAAAAATATTCGTTATGATAATATCAGAACTTATAAGTCTGATGATATTGTAAAGTTTAAATACTTTACGGTAGATTTTTTTAGAACAACTCACTCAATTCCAGATTCTCACGGTATACGTGTTAAAACACCTAATGGAACAGTGGTTACGACGGGAGACTTTAAATTTGATTTAACGCCAATTGGTCCTGTAGCAGATCTTCATAAAATGGCAAGAATTGGTGAAGAAGGTGTTGACCTTTTGGTAAGTGATTCCACTAACGCTTTAAATGAAGGTGTTAGTAATAGTGAATCAAAAGTTGATGAAGCCTTAAATGATATTTTTGCAAAACATAAAATAGAAAGAATCATTATTGCAACCTTTGCTTCTAATATTTACAGATTAAAACATATTGTTGAAACATGTTATAAATATAATAGAAAAATCTGTATTTTTGGAAGAAGTATGGAAAATAATATTGAAATATCAATAAATGGTGGTTATATTAATCATAAAGAATTATTTATAACAGCTGATGAAGCGAATAACTTAAAACCCAATGAGGTATGTATTTTGTGTACAGGAAGTCAAGGAGAACCATTGGCAGCTCTTTCAAGAATTGCTGATGGCGAACATAAATCTATTAAATTAAGACCTGATGATGTTGTAATTTTCTCATCTAGTCCAATTCCTGGAAATGCTATGAGTATTGGTAAAACAATTAATAAACTATATTTAAAAGGTGTTACGGTTTATACTAATACCGATAATATTGATATTCATACATCAGGACATGCGAATATTGAAGAATTGAAGTTGATGATAAGATTAATTAAACCTAAGTATATGTTGCCATTCCATGGTGAATATAGAATGCTTAAAAATCATGCTGATATTAGTGTTGCTTGTGGAGTTGATCCTAATAACACCTTTATTTTAGATAATGGAGATTCTTTAATCCTTGAAAAAGGAAAAATATATCAAGGAGAAAAAATAAAACAAGAAGATGTCTTTGTTGATGGAAATAATGCTAGTGAAGTAGCTGCTGGTGTTATTCGAGATCGTAAAATTATGGCAAGTGATGGTATTTTAGTTATTATTGCAAATATTGATATTAAAAAAAGAAAATTATTAATTAAACCAAATATTACAACTAGAGGATTTGTTCAAGTTAATAAAAGTGAAGAACTATTAAAAATGATTGAAGTAAAAAGTAGTATGATTATTATGGAAAGATTAAAAGATCCTAATACCACTTTTGCTAATATTAGGAGTACTTTAACCCTTTCAATAGCTAAATATATTGATGAATTAACAGGAAGAAGACCACTTGTTTTACCAATCATAACGGATATAAGAAAATAAGTTACCACATGTAACTTATTTCAGACTGTTGACAAATAAATATTTGTTAATAGTCTTTTTATTTTTTAAAAAGTATTGTATAATAATTATGTAAGGTTGCTTTATAATCTCTAAAAATTAAAGCTTACAAACCTTACTTTTTTTGTAAAAAAATGGTATAATAATTATAGAGATTATAAAGAAAGTAAGTGATGAAAAATGGCAATGACCAAAAGAACTATAAAACAGTTTTCAAATGAATTTATAAATATAGAAAGTATGATTCCAGAAAATCATTTTTTAAGAGTAATAGAAAAACATTTTGATTGGAACTTTGTATATGAAGAAGTAGAAAAACTATATTCAACTTTAGGAAGAAAAAGTATCGATCCAGTTGTATTAGTGAAAATTCATATAATAAAGTTTCTTTTTAATATAGACAGTTTAAGAAAAACATATGAAGATATTCAATACAATATTTTATATAGATGGTTTATAGGATATGAATTAGGAGAAAAAGTACCAGATCATTCAACATATTCCCAAAATTATAAAAGGAAATTTAGTAAGTTAGAAAAAGATTTATTACAAACAGTATTTGATAAAGTAATCGACTTATTAACAAACTGGGATTGTTTAGATATGACAGCAGTATATATTGATTCAACTCATACTAAAGCCAATGCCAATAAAAAGAAAAATCATAAAGAAACAGTAAAAATAGAAGCAAAGAAATATCAAAAAGAATTAGATTTAGAAATAGCATTAAAAGAATTACATGATGAAGATTTAACAGATGATGAATATTTTAAGGAAGTAGAAAAAATTATAAAATGTAATGAGGAAGTAGATACTGAAGAAGTAATTGGAGAAAAAGAAGTAATAGTAAGTGATACAGATAAGGATGCAGGTATGTTATATAAAAGTGATAAGGAAAAAATGTTTGGATATAATACTAGTGTAATATGCGATAACAACAATTATATATTAACAGTAGATACAAATGGAAGTAATGTACATGATTCAGTTTCTTTCTACCAATCATTCGAAAACCTAACTAATCATTTTGATATTTCTAATATAAAATATTTTGTGGGCGATGCAGCTTATTTAACATCACATATTTGTAAAACAATTATTGATTTAGAAATGATACCAGCGTTTCCATATACCAGAAAAGGATATCGAAAAGGATATTTCAAAAAATACGAATTCACATACGATGAATACAATGATATTTATATTTGTCCAAATGAAAAAGATTTAATACCAACAGGAATTAATAAAGATGGATATATTATTTATAAAGCAGATTCTAATGATTGTGCAATTTGTCCATTTAAAGAACAATGTACAAAAGGAAAATGTAAACAAGTATTAAGACATGTATGGGAGGAGTATAAAGAAATGACGAACGAATACAGACATCAAGAAGATGTCAAAGAAATATATAGGCAAAGACCTCAACATATCGAAAGAGTCTTTGCAGATGGAAAAACAAAGTATGGTTTGCGGAAAACATACTTTAAATCAAAAGAAAGAGTCCACCGTGAGTTGACTCTCCTTTATGCGTGCATGAATCTTAAGAAATTTGCACTACACCACTATGCCTAGTAGGTGTTTGTGGTGTATTTTATTATTAATTATCAAACAAAAAGACAAATAAGTAATTTTTTTTACCTATTTGTCAACAGTCTGAAACTATTAAGAAAATCTTAATAGTTTTTTTTTATTTTTAAATATTTAAAAACAATATTTATTTAAAAATCTTAAGCAACAGATGAATGAATTGTTCCAATTGTTTCTTGGTAAATTTTTGAAGCATCTCCAATAAATTTACTATGTTCCATAATAGCATCATAGTATGCGCTTAATTTTGGTTTAACTTCACTCTCATATCTTTCAGAGAATTGTCTACCATTAGCATCTAACCAGTTTGCTTTAATAACGCCAATACTACTAGTAATATTATCAAAGCAATTTTTTAATTGATTAGAAATATCTGCCAATTCATTTGCTGTTTGAGTTAAAATTTCTGGTGTAACTGTAATATTATTTATAGCCATATTATATTCTCCTTTCTAAGCCATTAATTTTTCTCTAATTTGTCTTTCTGCTTCAGCAACAAGTGCTACTGATTTACCAGCAACATCTTTGTATGATGTAATAACATCAACTGCCTCATTAAATGCAGGTTTAGAAGCTTCAATTCTTTGTTCTAGTGCAACTTTATTTGGACTATTCCATGTTTCAAGTTTTTGATTTGTTTTCATATAAGTGTCACTTAAATTTTGGAAAGTTTCAATAAGTTTAGATAGTTTTTGAACTTCATCTCCAACTGCACCTGGAACAATATTAATTGTACCGTTCATTATTCTTTTCACCTCCTTACAACAATATAATCGAAGAACCATTACGAATATCTGTATCTCTAATTAATACATTCATATCATATACAGAACCAGTTAGGGCATTGTACATAATATAATCCTTTTTAACATCGAATGATCCAAGAGATAATTCAAAAAGTGACGTTTTAAACATATTAATAACATTATACACTTTCCTATTTACAGGAATAAACACGTCATACTTTGTTTCAAGGGAAGGTACATTAATTGAAACTAAAACTTTATATTCCATTAAAGTGCCTCCTCATTTTGATTCAAAGCGTTGGTATTAATATCTTTTTCAATCAAGTTAACTAAACTTGTTTTGCTGTTTTTTACTATAATTCCGTAACCAACTGGTATTTCATTATTAGTCTTCTTAAATCCAATATTTGTTTTTATTAGATTTTGATCAGCTACTCCATTGCCAATCCATATACCATAATTACTTTGAACTATGCTCTTATACCAATTATCATACTCCATTTTTTTCAAATTGTCAACAGTATCAATGATAATAAAATTAAAAATTCCTAAATTTTTACACTTTTCTAAAGCAGACAAAAATTCTTTTTTATCATCTGGAGAGATTTTCAATAATATTTTATTAAAGTTATATAAAACTACAGAAGTTTCATCCATATTTTTGATATTCTTATCGCTGTATCCATCTTTTTCATAAATCTCATTTTTACTATTAACATCTGCAATTAAATTCTTTATCACTCCACTTACATCACTATTAACATATTCTACTTTATCGCTATATGTATCTTTTAAAGCTTCATCAGGATCAATTACAATAATATTTTGCTTGTCAATATGTGTAAACATACTAATTAATGGTTTAACAAAAGATGGTACTAATTCAATATCATTTGCAGATAATAATGTTGCAAAATTATCTTTAAAGTTAAATAATTCTGTTGCAATAGTATCTTTATTAATTCCAACCGGAACACCACGAGTTCCATGAATTTCTCCAACTAAATCACTAACATATACATGTTCAGGAACAACAGGAATCTTTTTAGCAGATACTGGATATTTATTTTTCATTTCTTTAATAATGAAATCTATTTTATCTTGAACTTTTTCATCAGTATCAATCCTTGCAGTTTGAAATTCATAAATATTATCTAATTTTACAAGACCTCTTCCAAAAATATTTGTTGGATATAACTTTCTTGTATTACCAATAATAACTGAATAATCATCTTGATCATTAAATTGTAAAGTTATATCAGAATGGAAATTTTGTCTTAATTTATATCTCATTCCACCTGTTGAATTTATGGTTGGTATCATAATAATTCCATATTTAGAACACTCTCTGGAAATACGATTTATGATATCATCATAATCATATGTTTCTTGGAAAACATCATAATAATTTATAAATAATATAATGTATGGAACTGTATTTCCACTTCTTTTAATATAATTTTGAAAATCACCATTATAATTTAAAAATAATTTTTTACGATTCTCTAGCTCATTTTCAATCATCTTAAAAGTATTTTTTACTTTTTCTTCTTCATTTGCTAAAATGATATCACCAACATGTGGAATACCTCTAAAACTTCCTAAGGTACCTGATCCAAAATCCATAATATAAATATTTACTTCATCTGGCGTATGACATATAATCAATGAATATATAATTGATGATATCAGTAATTCTTTACCACTACCACTTGATCCATAAATTGTTGTATTACCATCATCAGTAAGATTAATTGTTAATAAATCTTGTCTTTGATTATTTGGATCATCATATTCACCAACAATTGGTTTTAAAATAAATGGTTCTGGTGTATATTTATATTTTTTTATCAAATTATCAACATAAATGTTAGCAGCAATTTTCTCAAGCCAAAGTTTTTGTGCCTTAAGTTTTTTCTCCTCACATACCTTAATAATATGAGAAAGAATATTACTCAACTCTTCACCACTTGATTTAACATTAGTTTCTTTCATATCATCATTTTGAGAAATAACATTTCCAATATCATCAATAACTACTACTGACTGATCAATTTTTTTCTTAATTTTTTCCGTAGGATAATATTGTGCACCACACCATGCAGATTGACCTAAAGCAAAAAGTTCATTATATCCTACTTGTAAATAAAATCTTCCAGCCTGTTTTAAAAATGCCGCATCAGGCGTTTTAATCATTTCATTACTGTCACCTTTTTCTTGAACCTTAAGACATACCCTAAATCTTGAGTTACTCCAAATTTGATCATTTACAACACCACTTGGTTTTTGTGTTGCAAGTATTAAGTGAACTCCTAAACTACGACCAATTCTGGCAGTTGAAATAAGTTGATCCATAAACTCTGGTTGTTGACTCTTTAATTCAGCAAACTCATCAGAAATAATAAACAAATGAGGAACAGGTTCAGTAACTTTACCATCTTTAAAGAATTTCTGATATTTATAAATATCAACAGTACTTTCTCCTAGTTTATCTCTTGCTTCATTAAATAATTGTTGGCGCCTTCTTAGTTCTGATTGAATTGAAGACAAACTTCTATTCATTTCACTAACATCCAAGTTGGTAATTGTTCCAGCAAGATGTGGAAGACTAACACCAGTTTCACGATTTTCAAAGGCACCAGCAAGTCCACCACCTTTATAGTCAATAAGAATAAAAGCTACATCATTTGGACTAAAATTAGTTGCCATTGAAAGAACATAAGTTATAATAAACTCACTTTTACCAGAACCAGTCATACCAGCAATCAATCCATGAGGGCCATGATATTTTTCATGTAAATCAAGTTTCAATACTGTTCCTGATTTTTCAATACCAATAGGTACTGAAAGAGATTTTTGAGAATTATTAGTTTGATATCTTTGTAAAACATTTAATTGCTCTACTTTACCAACATTATACATTCCAAGGAAACTAATTGAATTTGGTAAAGCCTTGTCATCATCATTAAATTCAATAGGAATATTACAAATTCTTCTAATACATTCATCAAAATCAATGCCATCACAAAACTCCGTTTGAAATTCTTTTTGATTTCCCATACTAATTTCACTTTCAAAAATACCAGATCTTTCTCTATTGACATTAATGAAATTTTTACATTCGCTTGGTAAATTTTGTATCTTTTCACTAAAAATAATTAAACCAAATCCCATGTTAACTTCAGAATCTAGGATATCCCTAATAATTTCAACTTCACGATACATATGATAATTATCTGTTATAATCAAATAATATGGTGGTGTGTCGCCAAATTTTTTACCATTTGCTTTTCGATCTTGAAATATTCTTTCCAAATATAATGATATTTCTTTTGTTTCATCAAGATTATCGGCAAAAAAACGCATTTGCTTTGTATTGTCAAACAAATATGGCAAATTTCTCATATATTCAAAATTTCCCGCTGTTTCATTATTTGTTAATACAACAATTTTTAAAAATTCATAACTATGATAAGTCATTAACTGTAAAAGAATTCCCTTAAAGAAATCATGTAGCAAAGCATTATTTCCAACAATACTTGTAATATTTTTTTGAGTTAAAGAAACTGTTATTGGAACATTTTTCAAAAATTTTCGTTCATCAGCTATTTCGGAAATCTTACTTTTTAGTTCGTCCTCTTCCATTGAAAAACTTTCTTTAGAATATTTGATATCAGCAAAAATTGGAGTATTACCTAACCCTAATCTTAATGCAAGAAAATCCTCTTGATTAATATTTCTTTCCCAAAGATTACTTTTTTTACGCATAATTATATTTGCACATTCTGATAAAGGAATATATTTATCTTTTAATGTTTGTGATTGTTTTGCAATAATACCATCTATTTCTTTTGCTTTACTTTCTAAATATTCCGTATACTTTTCAACTCTTTGTTTTTCTAATTTTTTTCTTCTTCTTTTTTCAACAATTCGAGCAATTATTGGCCATATAAGCATACTTAAAAACATACTACCTGCAGTAACAAGTGCTGGTATTGACTGTTTCCATGTCGTAGTACCGCTTTGAACATTATTGATAGTTGTAAATGCCGTTGTAAATGATGTAAGTGCCATCGTAAACATTGGTCCATATGTTAATATAAAAGATTGTTCTTGTTGATTTATCTTTGCAGGTGGATTATCAATAACAACTTCTTCTTTATATATATCCTCAATAAATCTTGGAGAACGATAAAAATATTCTTCTTTGGCATATAAACTACGATTTAATTCTTCATCTTTTAATACAACATTACTAATTTGATATACTTCTTTAGGTTTAATTCTTAAAATACTAGAAGAAACCCTAACAGCATTTTTAACTGCATTAATTAATAAGAAATTATTCATTACAATTATCTTTAAACCAGCAATAAAAATAATATCACCATATTTTAAAACCTTAGTTCCTGGTATTCTACAATCATTTACATAAACACCAGTTGGAGTATTATTATCTGTTATTTGCCATAAACCATTATTATAATCAAGTTTAGCATGCATATCACTAATCAAGACATGATGATATATAATATCACATGTATCATTTTGTCCAATAATTAAACCACCATTGGAAACAATATTATAAGCTACATATGAAGATTCAATATCAGGAATAGCATATAAATAATAATAATTCTTTTCACTATCATTTTTTATAGTATAAAATTGATATTCTGATAAATAAACACGATCATGCATATTTTGAGTATCAACAATATGAGTTTCATAGTTACTAGTTAAAATCCATCTTCCATCACTTGCTTCAACATTTATTAAATTTCGCAAATTATCATAACTATCAATATCAGTAATCCAAAAATTCTCCTTAACCTCTTTTGGTAAATTATAATGATAAATCCTTCCATTTTTTATTAATAGTACCTTCATAGCCACTCCTTATCATATAATCAATTATAACATTTTTATTTATCATAATCAATCAGTATAATAATTTTTTTTGTTTTTTTTTACTTATTTATAAAATATACTTTATTTTTAAAATAATAAGCATAACTTATATTATTTATATTTATTTTTTCTTTATTTAGTTCAATATTTAACCAGTTGCAATCTTTTCTTATTAACTTAAGATTTTCTTCTCTAACAATCCCATCAATAATAATACTAACAGGATAATGCTTTATTAATTTATCTTTTATAATTATTAAATGATTATTTTTTAAAAGACAAAAAGATATTTCATCTAATTTAATATGTCTTATTTTAAAGTAATTAATTAATTTTTGATAACTATAATAAGTAATCAAATTATGAAAATTAATATTACCATCCTTAATTAGAATTATTTCATCATCATGATTTTGATAATAAATAATAATTTTATAAATTATTATTGTTGAAATAGTAAATAACAAAAAGTAAATAAAATTAATATCATGATATATAAAGAAAAAAGATAAATTCAAATGAAATATAAGAATTATAAATGTATAAACATTTATTTTGTTTTTCATTATAAAAGATATCATTATATCAATCAAAAAATACATTAACACATTAAAAAATAAATAGATCATAATATCACCAAATACATTATGATTTATTTATTATTATTTATTCACCAATATAATAATGTCTTATTACAGTTAAATCATCATTTAATTCGTAACAAATTGGTGAACCAGTTTTAATTTCTAAGTTCATTACTTCGCTATCAGATAAATTATCTAAGTATTTCATTAATCCTCTTAAGGAATTTCCATGAGCTGCAATAATTACTTTTTTACCATTTAGAATATCTTTTTTGATATCACTATTCCAATAATCTACAACTCTTTTAATTGTATCAATTAAATTTTCTGTTTTAGGAAGTTCATCTTCTTTTAAATCTTGATATTTTGGATCATTTCCTGGATATCTTGGATCATCAACAGATAAACAAGGAGGTCTTACATCTGCACTTCTTCTCCACAATTTTACCTGTTCTTCCCCGTATTTTTCCTTTGTTTCATCTTTATTCAAACCCTGTAAAGCACCATAATGTCTTTCATTTAATTTCCAAGAATATTTAATTGGTATAGACAAATCCATCTCTTTTAATATGATATCCAATGTATCATTAGCTCTTTTTAGAAAAGATGTATAAGCAACATCAAAAGAATAATTTTTTTCTTTTAAAAGTCTACCAGCATTTTTAGCTTCTTCAATTCCTTTATCTGATAAAGGCACATCTGTCCAACCAGTAAATTTATTTTCCATATTCCAAACACTTTCGCCATGCCTTACTAAAACTAATTTTATCATAATCCTCCCTATATTGTTTCCACCAATAATGTTTCTATTAAATTAAGTACCTCATCTCTTCCCTTTTTATTTAAAGAAGAAAACATTACCATATTATCATCTTTGTTTAATTCTAAATGTTCTTTCACTACTTTGATATTTTTATCATATTTACTGCTACCAACTTTATCACACTTATTTAAAATAATAGTTACTGGGATATCATAATACTTTAAAAACTGATACATTAAAACATCATCCTCAGTAGGTTTAATTCGAAAATCAATTATCATAAATACTCTTTTTAACTGTTTTCTATTTTCTAAATATTCTTCAATTAATAACCCCATCTTTTGTTGCATATCGCGATTTACTGAAGCATATCCATACCCTGGTACATCTACAAGATAAAAAGCATTATTTACAAGATAAAAATTAAGTGTTTGTGTTTTACCAGGAGTACTAGATATTCTAGCAAGATTTTTTTGACCTGTTAGTGTATTAATAAAACTACTTTTACCAACATTACTTCTTCCAACAAGTAAAAATTCTGGTAATTCATCTGTTGGATATTGACTAATTCTTGTTGCCAATATTTTTAAAAATGCATTATTAATTTTCATTGTTTTCCCCATCTTTCTCTTTTTTTAAATATTTTTCTAACACTTCATCTAATTCTTTAATTAATAAATCAATTTCTGAAACATCAGTAATTCTTGCACCACTTGCATAATTATGACCACCACCATGATACTTTTCGGCCACTTTATTAATAATTGGTCCACGAGATCTTATTGAAATACGATAATTTTCGTTTTTAACATCTTCTGTAACAAAAATCCAAACATAAACTTTATCAATATAATTAAAGTTACCTATCATATTTCCAGGTGCAGCAGCATCCGTTTTAAATTCTTCAAGCATTTTATCTGTTATTTTAATATAACCTACACCATTTTCCGTTATTTCCATATTACATGCGATATAACCTTCTAATCTTATTTCCTCTAAAGGTCTTAGATAAAGTGGTTCATATAACTTATTAATGTTAAGATGATATTTTTTTATTAAATCACCAACCAAATGAAATGTTTCTGGACTAGAATTATTAAACATAAAACGATTTGTATCAGAAATTATTCCCCAAAATATTTCACTAGCTATCTCTTCATCCATTAATAAAGGTGTTTCATTAATAAGTTTTAAAACAATTTCACTAGCACTTGATGACATAACATCAATATATTCTAAAGAATCATTTTTAAATTTTTCAATAAAAGGATGATGATCTATCTTGATTACATCACTAAATTTATTAATGTCAAGAACACCATCAATTCTTTTAATATCAGGTGTATCACATACTATAAGAAGAGTATTATCTTCTATTTCTTCACACTTATCAAATTTTCCAAAATAGGAAAAGCGATTACTTCCAGTCCCCAATAATTTAACATCTTTATCAGGAAACGTTAAAAGAATACTGTTTTTAAGAGACATTGTTGATCCTACTGCATCAGGATCAGCCCCAATATGTCTTGCTATTCTTATTTTTTGATATTTTTTTATTAAATTATATATATCATTAAACATAACAATACCTATTTAGCAAGATTATAATTATCTCTTGCTATCATTATTTCTTCATCAGTTGGAATGATATAACATGGAACTTTTGATTCAGTAGTAGTTACCAGTTTTTCTTCACCACGACAGTTATTAGCTTCATAATCTGGAATTACTCCTAAAACACTTAATCCTTCCATAATATCTATTCTTGTACGAATTGAATTTTCTCCAACACCAGCTGAAAAGGCAATAGCATCAACTCCACCCATTTCAAAATAATACATAGCTATATAATCAATAATTTTTTGTACATACATTTTTTGAGCTAAAACACATCTTTCATTTCCTTTGCTAATACCTTCTTCAATATCTCTTGAATCATTAGATACTCCAGAAATACCAAGTAATCCACTCTTTTTATTTAGAATATTATCCATTTCTTTTGGTGTAATATTTTCTTTTTGCATCATATATGTAAGAATTGATGTATCCACATCACCACATCTTGTTCCCATAATTAAACCAGCATTAGGAGTAAGACCCATAGATGTATCAACACAAATACCATCACGGATAGCAGATACTGAAGCACCACTACCAATATGACAAGTAATTAATTTTGTATTAGTTCTACCTAATAAAGAATTTAATCTTGATGCAATATATTTATGACTTGTTCCATGAGCGCCATATTTTCTTACTTTATATTTAGTATACCATTCATATGGTACAGCATACATATAATTTACTGGTTCAATTGTTTGATGGAAAGCTGTATCAAAAGTAACTGTTTCCATTGCACCTGGAATAACTTCTTTTGCCGCATTAATACCTGTTACAGCTGCTTTATTATGAAGCGGTGCAAGTGTTGCTAGTTCACTGATTTTACTTACAGCATCATCATCTGCAATAACAGTTTTATCAAAATAATCTCCACCTTGAACTATACGATGTCCAATTCCTTTGATTTCATCTAGTTTTTTAATAATTTTATTTTTCTTTAACTCTTCAACTAATATTTCAAAAGCTACTTTATGATCAGGTAAAACTATTTCTTTGCTATACTTATCATCATCTAATTTGATTGTATAACTAGACATTTTCTCCCCGATTCTTTCAAATAGTCCTGAAATTAATACTTTTTCTTCAGGCATTTCATACATCTTAAACTTAAGTGATGAACTACCACAATTTACTGCTAATATTTTCATAATCTCTCCTTCTTTTCTTTTATATTATACTATAAATACAAAATAAAAAAAAGTCCTAACCTATCTTTTTTTAGATAATTAAGACTTTTTTCTTAAAAATATATTTTTATATCTCTATTAATTCATAATCAGTATTACCAAGACCTAAACTTTCTGCATATCCTGTTATGTGGCGACCACATCGTGTATCAATTCTTTCCTTTATAGAATCTGTTCCCTCTTCGTGAGTTTTCCATATAGCATCTATAAATGCCTCGTCATTAGCAACCGGATCAAGACTTGCAAAAATACCGATATCAGAAATAACAGGGTCTCCTTGATGAGCATCACAATCACAATCAAGAGATATATTATTTGCAACTGTTATATAAGCAATCTTTTTATGATTATCTTTTAAATAATCAGATACAGCTGTAGCAGCTTCTGCCATACTTTCTATGAAATCTTTTTGTTCATAGTCTACACTCCAACAAAGATTAGGATCTTCGGTTTTTCCACAACTATGAATATAAGCTTTACCATTACGAGACGCAATACCAATAGATTGATTTTTAAGATTTGCTCCAAATCCTCCCATAGCATGTCCTTTTCCATGAGCAAGATTTAAAATACTATCATAATTTTTAAAATTTTCGCCAACAATATCATATTTTAAATGTTTACCCCTTTTTACAGGAATTTTAAATTCAGATGTACCATCCATAATATCTACATCACTAAATTCTGTAAAACCATGTTCCTGGGCAACTTCTAAATGATCCTCTAAAGTATTTCTTGCCCCATCATAAGCCGTGTTACATTCAATTATCGTTCCATGAAGTTTAGAAACTAATGGTGCTATTAAATCTTTCTTCAAATATCCCTTAGAACCTCTTTCCCCAGTTGAAACTTTAACGCCAACATTACCATCTAGCTCAATACCTAATTTTTCGTATATTTCAATTAGTTTTTCACTTGATATTTCCTTACTAAAATAAACTTTACTTTTTTCCATAATACCTCTTTTCCTCATAATTAATATTTTTTTACTATTCACTTATAAAATATATCAAAATCAACAGTATTACCTGTTATTCCATCTATTTTGGCACTACTTGTTCTTTGCCAATAAGAATATTTTCCTTGATATGTTGTATTACTTGTATAATGAGCAAGCCAAACATCATTAGTATTATTAATCCAAAAATTTTCTAAATAGTGCTTACTACTATATAACATAACATCATGTCCTAAAAGTTTCAATGATTTTAAAAAAGCTTTAGCCATATTATTAAGAGTATTAACACTCATATGATATTTATTATAATTTGACCAATTCTCCCAATCTAATACTATTGGTAAATCTAATTTATATTTACTAATAGTATTATGAACCCATAAAGCATCTTCTATCGCCTTATCAACACTATTAGCATGTGAATAATAATATACTCCAACAGGAATATTTACCTTTTTAAACCCTTCAATATTTCTTTCAAACTTAGGATCAATATAATAATCTTTTCCTATACCATTTTCGCCACCTAATTTAATAAAAACAAATTCAACACCAGCATCTTTTACTTTTTGATAGTTAATATCTCCTTGCCACTTAGAAACATCAATTCCTATTAAGGTATTATCATTTTTATACTGATTATACAAATCTTTAAAAGGAATAGATTTTGAAGAAGTACTTGAAGTTTGCTTTTTTTCAATAACTTTTAAAGTAAAATCCTTCGTCGTTTCATTACCAAAGTGATCTTTTGCAGTAAATACCATAGGATAACTTCCTAAAGTGTTACTATCATAATCACCACTTATAGTACAATCTGGATTATCATCATAATCATCATAACAAAGTATTACATCTAATAAATTTTTACTATATCCTTTTGTTATAGTATAAGTATTATTCAAATTAATAGTTGGAGCTTTTATATCAATTATTTGAATATCATAAGAATAGTTAACTTTTATATTTTCTTCATTAATATAGGAAAAAGTAATCTTTTTACTACCTACAACTGAAGTATCAATTATATAATCATCAATTATTTTACCATTGATATTCATTATAAAATCACTAACTTTAACTAAAGAATTATATGGTATTTTAAGATTTTCCTTAAGATCCACTTTAATAATAGCATTCTTTATTTTTTGCTCTTCCTGATATTCATGATATTTCATATATCCAAAGTATCCACAAATAATTAATAAAATGATCGTAATAATCAAAATAAACTTCTTCATAAACACTCCCTTTTCATACAAAAAAAATCCAGAAAATCGAAAGCCGGACAATAAAACCCGCGTCGCCACGAGGTGGGTGTCCATAATTAATCATTAGGATCCTTAGGAACTCACACTAAGTATTCAACACAGATTAATGCTCCTGACTCCCGTAATATATTTTTAGTCGGTTTTATAACCATGCACTTTCATATCTTCTAGACACTTATAATATATCATATTTTTTTATTATTTTCTATATATTTTACAAAAAAACTTTAATTTGTCACAGATTTTACATTTATCTTTTTACCAAACTATACAAAACATTAACTTCTTTTTTAGAAAGTTCGCGATACTCTCCACTTTTTAAATTTTTCACATTAAGTCCCGCAAAAGAAAGTCTTGTTAATTTATCAACAAGGATACCTACACTTTCAAACATTTTTTTTACTTGATGATTTCTTCCTTCATGAATTGTAACTAATACTAAAGAGGTATTAGTCTTTTTATCATATGATTTTTGTCTTACCTTACATGGACTAGTTTTATAATTATCTATATATACCCCTTTTTCTAGTTTATTTCTTTGTTCAATCGATAAAAAACCTTTAATTTTAGCAAGATATATTTTTTCAATATTATTTTTAGGATGAATTAATTTATTACATAAATCTCCATCATTAGTTAATAGAAGAGTTCCCGTTGTATCATAATCAAGTCTTCCTACAGGATATACTTTTATATCACTATCAATTAAATCAACAACAGTTTTTCTTCCCTTATCATCTTTTGTTGTTGTTACTACACCTCTTGGTTTATTAAGCAAAAAATATTTATAATTACCATTATTTCGAGTTATGATTTCATTATCAACCATAATAATATCATTTGCTGATACCTTATCTCCAAGTATAGCTATTTTACCATTAATACTTACTCTTCCTTCTTTAATTAAATCTTCCGCTTTTCTTCTTGAGGAAAACCCACTATTACTAATTACTTTTTGAACTCTTTCCATTACATTTTCTCCACTTCATTAATTGCCAAAACATCTAATAAGTTATGAATTACTTGATAAACTAATTTAGATAACGCTAAATAAGTATTCTTTTTATTCTCATCTTTTTCATTTAAAACATTGTTATCATTATAAAATTTATTATATAAACTTAACACATCATAAATAAATTCTTCGATATAATTAAGTGTTGCATCCAAATAACTTCTTTCTAATATTTTACTTATTTCCAATATTTTGATTAATACTTCAGATACTTCTTTATTTGATAAATCAATAATACTATAATTATCACTATTACTTTTCTTTAATAATGATTTAATTCTCACTAAAGAATACAAAACATAAGGACCTGTTTTACCATTAAGAGATGAAAATTCTTTAGGATTAAAAATATAATCTGTTTTTCTAAAAGATAACAAATCAGCATATTTTAAAGTTGCAATAGAAAGTGTATCTGCTATTTTTTCTCTTTCATCACCCTTTATTTCATCCTTAATATTTTTTTCTATCTCATCTTTAATCAATGAAATAAGACTAGCTAAATCCATTACCTTACCATCTCTTGTTTTAAATGGTTTACCATCACTTCCATTAATTGTTCCAAAACCAAAATGTTTAAGTTTCACATTTTCATTTACAAGTCCCGTTTTATAACTAGCTCTTATGACCTGTTCAAAATAAAGTGACTGTCTCTCATCAGTAAAATACCATATTTCATCAGGATTAAATCTTTCAATTCTTCCAAGAATAGTACCCAAATCCCTTGTTCCATAAATAGATGACCCATCTTTTTTAATAACCATCAATGGTGGCATAGGTTTATTATCATCTTCCTTCATAACATCGCAAACTAAAGCACCTTCTGATTCATATAAATAAGGTTTCATTATTTCTAAAACACGGGGAATATATTTAAAAGAATCCATTTCCCCTTCCCACAAATCAAAGTGACAGTTAAGTTTATCATATACCTTTTTAATTGATTCACTAGATATTTCTACCATTTGATTCCATAAATTAACAAAACCTCTATTACCTTTTTCAATTTGTAAAGTAATATTACGAACTTCTTCCATACGCGAAGGATCTTCATTAGCAGCTAAAGAAGCCTTAGGATACATTATTCCTAAATCTTTATCAGTTAAATCAATTTTAGGATATTCTCCCTCATAACTAGAATCAAAAAAAACACTATTAGGATACATTCTTTTATATTCTGATAAAAGCATTCCAGCTTGTCTTCCAAAATCTCCTAAGTGAACATCACCAATAACTTCCATTCCCAAAAGACGTAATAGTCTTTTAACTGCTTCACCAATATTAGCACTACGCATATGACCAACATGAAGAGATTTAGCAGCATTTGCACCACCATAATCAATAATTATTTTTCTAGAATCCATTTTGTCATATAACATATCAAAATGATCAATTGCTTTATTAAAATAATTTTTTATAACATCATCACTAAAACTAAGATTAATAAAACCAGCTCCTTGAATATTGACATTTATAAAACGGCTATCTAATCTACTAACAATTTTTTCAGATACTGCTCTTGGATTTTCATGATAAAGTTTAGCTATTGAAAAAGCAACATTTATTTGAAAATCACCAAATTCTTTTCTACCACTTGGAACTAGTTCAACCTTTTCAATATCATAACCTAAATCTTTAACCACATGTAATAAATATTCTTCACTTTCCTTAATTAAGCTCATATGCCCTCCAATTTGTTAATATTTTAACAAAAACTATATTTTAAGTCAATCAACATATAAAGTATACTATCTTTTTTAAAAAAAATCTATCATTTTATTGATAGATAATTAATTATATATTTTAATATTTCTTAAATTAATAATATTTTCTAAATTTCTAAAAACTTCTTGATAAGTACCCATTCCTTCTTTATAAAAATTTCTTATATAATATTCATTAATATTATAATCAACTATAGTTTCCTTTAATCTATGAAAATCTAATTCATATTGACTTAAAGTATTATAATAATTAAAAGAATGAATTATATACGTATTGTCTGTTTTATCAAGATATATTACAAAATATCTTTTATAAATAGAATCCATATCTTCTAAAACAATCCTTTCATTTGATAAAGGCATAATATTAAAACTTGTTTCTTTGATATCACCTTGATTATCATTATTTTTATTAATTAATAAAATAAACGCTATAATAAAAATTATTATCGATAAAATGGATGTAAATATTTTTTTATTTCTTTTTTTTCTTGTCATACTTCACCTATCTTTATCATTATACAAAAAATTTTATAAAAACTCAATGATTTTTATAAAACTCTTTTAATTAAAGCATTTAACTCAACAGCATATTCAAGAGGTAATTCTTGTCTAAAATTATCAATAAAACCTAAAATAATTAATTCTTCTGCTTTTTCTCTAGGTATTCCCCTGCTCATTAAATACATTAAATTTTCTTCACTGATTTTGCTAACAGTTGCCTCATGAATAATATTACTACTATTATTTTCATTAATATTTACAGGATATGTATCACTTTTACTCATATCATCAAGAATTAGACTATCACATCTTACAAAACTTTCACTATTAGTAGCACTTTTTTTGATATCTACTTTACCACGATATGTAGCATTACCACCATTTTTAGCAATAGAACTTGAAATAATTTTGCTTTTAGTATTTTTACCAAGATGAATCATTCTTGATCCTGTATCTTGAAATTGCCCTTTAGATCCAACACTAATAGTTATACAAACACCACTAGAATTATCGCCTTTTAAAATACATGCTGGGTATTTCATCGTTTTAAAACTACCAATATTACCATCAATCCACTCCATCTTAGCATTTTTTTCTACTAAAGCTCTTTTGGTAACTAAATTATAAACATTATTAGCCCAATTTTGAACTGTCGAATACCTACAAGTACTATTTTCTCCGACATATATTTCAACAACAGCTGCATGAAGAGAAGATGATGTATATTCAGGAGCAGTACATCCTTCAATGTAATGAAGAGAACTATCATGATCAACAATAATTAAGCTTCTTTCAAATTGCCCCATATTCATAGAATTTATTCGAAAATAACTTTGAAGTGGTCTTGATAAATTTGTATATGGAGGAATATAGATAAAACTACCTCCAGAAAACACCGCTCCATTTAATGCTGCAAATTTATTATCATGATTACTTACTATTTTTCCAAAATATTTTTTTACTAACTCTGGATATTTTTTTATCGCTTCATCAATTGATGTAAAAATCACATTTTTTTCTTCCAATTCTCGAATCATATTATGATAAATCATTTCACTTTCATATTGTACACCAAGACCATCCATTTTTTTCTCACTATTAATAACACCCAAATTATCTAATTCTTCTTTAACAGAACATGATATCTTATTCCAATCATTAGATAAAGCATCACTATTACTTTTATAATAAATAATATTATCATAATTCAATTCAATTTCAGGACCAAAATTAGGATTATCTAATTCATTAAAAATACGATAACTATCTAATCGATATTTTTTAAAATAATCTTCCTCTTGTTTAATTTTTGATATTTCTTCAACATTCTTTTTATTTAATCCTTTAATCTCCACGATGTTCACTTTCTTTCTTTTTGCATATTCTTTTTCTTTTAATTTTAATCCATATTTCGGTTATTAAAAAATCAAATAATAATGATACAAGAAAACTAATAATTAATATCACTAACATTGTAAGAACAACATTAAGCGCTTTAATATCAAACAAGTTAATAGTATCTAAATCTTTAATTAAAAATATTAATAAAATATTAATAATAGTTATAACAATTGCATATATACTAGCTTCTTTAACATATCTTGTAAATCTTTTTTTCTTACTTTCAACTTGCAAATAAAAATTATTTTCATTAGCTAAATTAACTCTATATTTTCGAAAAATATTCTTAAAAAAATTAGTAAATTTATTTTGTTTTTTACTCTTATCTTCTAATGTTTTTTCTTCTTTTATCTCTTCCTTTTTAGGTAATGTTTCATCTTCTTTATTAATTTCATTTAATTCTATTTTTTCCTGCGTTTTTACTTTAGTAGTACGATACCTTTGTTGTGCTTTTTCATATTTTTTTCGATTAATTTCTTTTTGTGTTAATTTTTTAGGGACAATATCAGTTGTATTAGATAACTTTTTAGGTTCTATTATTCCTGTATTATCTAAATCATTTACTTTATCTTTTAAAATAGTTTCTTCTTCATTTTTTACAGATTGCTTCTTAACTTTTTTTATAGGTATTTTAGTATTTGTTTTATCAAGAATATTATCATTTATTTTTACCTCATCCTCGATTGTTAAAATTTTTTTAGGAGTCTTGCTTGTTTTTTTTGTTGCTTTTTTTATTTCAATCGAATCTTCTAGTACAAGAACTTTTTTTGATTTATTGCTTTTTGGTAAAGGGTTTTTATTTACTTTTTTAGAAGTTACCGTTTTACTCGTTGCTTTTTTAGTAGTAGTTTTACTTCCTTTACTTTTAGATTCTACTTTATTATTAACCTTTGATTTTCTTTCAGCAGTATTTTTCTTTTTATTATTATCCATATTATCCCTCTTTTCGTCCATTTATATTATAAAATAAAACTTTAGAATTGACAAGAAAAAAAACAAGTGTTATACTTATTTCTCGTAGGGGATTAGTTAAATGGTATAATAATGGTCTCCAAAACCACTGTTGGGAGTTCGATTCTCTCATCCCCTGCCATTTGAATATTAAAAACACTAACAATCAAGTTAGTGTTTTTTCATATTAATCTATGCTATCTAATTTTTCTATTTAATAAATATTGTATTTGTTCAATACTTCTTTTAGTACCATATTCATCATACATATATCGTAACATAATCATTGGATTAAAAATACCATAATCAAAGAAAACTTTTATACCATCATCCCCAACCATTGTACGTGTTTTCTTTACTAAATTAGATATTTGTTCAATAGTTCTTCTATTTCCTTTATTATCAAAAATAAATTCTTGCATGATATTAGGATCATTCCATCCAATACTATAAAATAATTTTAATTCATCTACTGTATACCCTTCTTTATATACTTTAAATATACTACATTTTATATAAGCATCTTTCTTATTAATAATTAATAACTATTTCCATTCACTACATGATGTTGAACCAGAATAATTAATTGTACATTTAACACCAAGTTTGTCTGTTCCTCCTGTATATAATTGTTTAGTTTTATTTAATTTATAGTAATATGATGATGATTTAAGGAATGAATTGGAAGTAATAGATATAGAAGGCATTATAGCATATACACCACTTCTATTTAAATTAAGAGTCTTTAAAGCATCTAAAGAATTATTAATTCCATGATGTGATTGTTGATATATTGTAATATACTTAATATTATCTCCTAATTTAGCTTTAATTGCTTTAGCAACATTCGTTTCTGATGCTACTTTAACACGTGGAAGCATAGTTGTAAATTTCTTTAAAGATGTATCATACTTTAAATTTTCATAAACTATTTGCGTCCCAGGTCCATAAATTGATTCACCTAAAGTAAATCCATATCCATTATTATCCAAATCTCCTGGAAAATACATATGCTTATTACTACCAGGTGTCTCTACAGAAGCTAAAACTGCTACAGAGTTTGCATTAGCATTACAAGGAACAACCTCTGCTGCCGATCCATCATCTTCTTCTTTTAAACAAGCATAAAAATATCTATTCATACCAGTACCACTTTTTTGTTCTGGTAAAGTTTTGGAATAATATAATTTAACATTAGGAAATGTACTACCATCAAAATAAGCATAATATCCACCAATTTTATCTGCATCACTTTTACTTGCGGTATATCTAATGCTATATCCAGCTTTACCACTACATTCACTACTTTTATTTTTATAAACATCGTCTACATTATACAAATACATATGAAGATAATCTCCAACATTAATTTTGTGTCCCTCTTTTAAATTATTGGTTGTTATTAATGTAGCGCCATTCAAATTTTTAGATATATTATTATAAACTTTTGGACTTAAACTTTCTTTTTTTACAACAACATTTTTTACAGAAATTTTACTATCATTAAGAATATTAAGAACATTTCCTGCATGATCTGAATGAGAATGAGATATAACCATATAATCAATTACAACTGTTGATTTATTTTGTAATGCTTTTAATTGCGTATAAATATTATTTTTTATCTTAATATCATTAAAACCAGTATCATATAAAACATACTTATTATCTCTTGTTTTAATAATAATCGCTTCACCATTAGATTTAGTATTAGTTGTATATTTAGAATTATTATGAACATTAATAAAATACACATTAACAATATCTTTGGTATTATTTACTAAAACTTTACAAGTTGCTGTCTTTCCATTATTTGATTTTGCTGTTATTGTTATAACACCTGCTTTTAATCCTTTTACAACTCCTTTATTACTTACCGTTGCAACACTCGTATTACTACTTGTCCAAGTTATTGTTTTATCAGTAGCATTAGATGGAGATACGGTAGCTGTTATATTTAATGTATCTCCAACATTAATTGTCTTATTGGTTGTAGAAAGAGTAATCCCTGTTACAGCAATAGTTTTTTTAGTTACAGTTACATTACATGTTGCTGTCTTTCCATTATTTGATTTCGCTGTTATTGTTACTGTTCCTTCTTTTATTCCTGTTACTTCTCCCTTACTATTAACGCTTGCAATACTTGTATTAGAACTTGTCCATGTTACTGTTTTATTACTAGCATTTGTTGGATTAATTGTTGCTGTTAATATTAATTTATTATCTACTTCAATAGATGCACTCGCTTTATCTAAAGTTATCCCTGTTACATTTACTGTTGTATTTGTCGTTGTTTGTTTAGTTACAGTTACTTTACATGTTGCCGTCTTTCCATTATTTGATTTCGCTGTTATTGTTGCAACTCCTTCTTTTAGTCCTTTTATTAATCCATTACCTACTATTACGATACTTGTATCACTACTTGTCCATGTTACTGTTTTATTACTAGCATTAGAAGGATTTACTACAACATTTAATGATAATCCTTCATTTACCTTTATTGTAGCACTACTAGGTATACTTATGGATGTTACTTCAACCGTTTGATTACTATTTGGTTTTGGTGTTATCGTTGGGGTATTTGGTTTAGGTGTTACTACCGGATTACTTGGTTTTACTGTAGGTGTTGGTGTTAACGTTGGAGTATTTGGTTTAGGAGTTACTACTGGATTACCTGGTTTTGCTGTAGGTGTTGGAGATATAGTTGTTTCATCCTTTTCATATACTGCAGTTATTTTAATACTTCCATCTATTTCTTCATTAATATCAAATTCTTTTCCATTATATTCCCAATACTTAAACGTATATCCTTCTTTATATGGAGCTTCTGGTAAACTACTTATTTTATTCTCTTCTTTAGTTAATTTAACCTCTTCATATACTTTATTATCTACCATATATGTTACACTAATATTATTACTTTTATTTCCTATATTAAAAGCAAAATATCCACTGACACCTATTAATATTATTAATATAACACTTGATAATGCCCTTAAATTTTCTTTCATTTTTTCACCTACTATCTTTTATAAATTTATCATATTTTACTATATTTTTCAAGATTTTATTATGAATAAAATACTAAAAAAATCTTTCTTTTACATTTTAGAAGAAAGATTTTTATTATTATTTATAATTAGTACATACACCATTTGAATCAAATTTATATGATTTGCCATCAATGGTTGTTGTTGTATTAGATACCATACAACCATTTCCTTTAAAGTAGAACCAATCGGTTCCACCAGACCAATTTAATTTTTTCCAACCAGTAACTGCATACTTGTCCTTATAATAATGCCAACAACTACCTGACCAATACCAACCATCATTAAAAGAACAATAAGTAGAATTTTGGATTTTAACATTAGATCCGCTTTGGTCTTTGATGGTATAACCATTACTATTAAATGTTGCAACAATAGCATCCGTAACTGAACCTGTTATATATATTTTGGCAACAGGATTAACTGATACTGCATAACAAATACGATCTACCGCTTTAACAGAATTATTACTAACTACTAACACTTCTGGTTTCAATTTATCTAAAAATGTCCCACAAGTTGATGTTGAAATACTGTGATGACCAACTTTTAATATATTAACTTTTCCTATTTTTGCAGCCACTCTTCTTTCATCATTATCTTCAATATCTGATGCCAATAACGCTTTTGAGCCATTTTTATGTGTGATTAATTGGATAATAGAATTTGAATTTTCTCCCCATGCAACACCACCCTTTAATTCATCACTACTTACACTTGCAGTATTCATAAGTTTTACCGTAAAATCATAAAAATTAAAACTCGTATCTTTATTTGTAATTTCTTTCATTTGTGCTCCTGCATTTTTCATTGCATTATATGCACGATTATAATACCCTCTATTATCCCAATCAGGATTATCACTATCATCAGTTGTTGTTACATATTTTCGATAATAATATTTAGTATTAGAATTAACAAAAACATCAGCAATTTTTGGCATACCTCCTATATGATCAGAATGCGAATGGGTTCCAACTACAAATTCCAATTTTCCTTTACAACTACTTCCACTACACCCAGTCAACTTTTTCAAATAGGTAACAACATGTTGAACAGAATTTGTAGAACTATCACTAGAATATGATGTCCCATCTTTATATGGATTTGATGAATCAACAAGTCCAAAATGACCACAACTTTCTACAATAAAAGCATCAGAAGCACCTGTTCTCACAAAGTGAATTTTACTATCTTTACAACTTGAACTTGTAGTTTTAGCATTTACTGTTACTCTACATGTTGCCGTCTTTCCATTATTTGACTTTGCTGTTATTGTTACTGTTCCTTCTTTTATTCCTGTTACTTCTCCCTTACTATTAACACTTGCAATACTTGTATTAGAACTTGTCCATGTTACTGTTTTATTACTTGCATTTGTGGGATTAATTGTTGCGGTTAATATTAATTTTTTACCTACTTCAATAGATGAACTTGTATTATCTAAAGTTATTCCTGTTACATCTACTGTTATGTTTGTCGTTGTTTGTTTAGTTACCGTTACTTCACATGTTGCTGTCTTTCCATTATTTGATTTCGATGTTATTGTTGCAACTCCTTCTTTTACTCCTTTTATTAATCCATTACTTACTATTACGATACTTGTATCACTACTTGTCCATGTTACTGTTTTATTACTAGCATTAGAAGGATTTACTACAACATTTAATGATAATCCTTCATTTACTTTTATTGTAGCACTACTTGGTATACTTATTGATGTTACCTCAACCGTTTGATTACTATTTGGTTTTGGTGTTGCCACTGGACTACTTGGTTTTACTGTAGGTGTTGTATTTGGTTTAGGAGTTACCACTGGATTACTTGGTTTTGCTGTAGGTGTTGGAGATATAGTTGTTTCATCCTTTTCATATACTGCAGTTATTTTAATACTTCCATCTATTTCTTCATTAATATCAAATTCTTTTCCATTATATTCCCAATACTTAAACGTATATCCTTCTTTATATGGAGCTTCTGGTAAACTACTTATTTTATTCTCTTCTTTAGTTAATTTAACCTCTTCATATACTTTATTATCTACCATATATGTTACACTAATATTATTACTTTTATTTCCTATATTAAAAGCAAAATATCCACTGACACCTATTAATATTATTAATATAACACTTGATAATGCCCTTAAATTGTCTTTCATATTTATCACCTACTATCTTCTATAAATTTATCATATTTTACTTTGTTTTTCAATATTTTATTATGAAAATATTTATATAATTTTATAATATTAAATTTTTCAATATTTTTATATTTTTAAAAATTCATAATACCCTTTAACATTTAATTTTAAGATATATCTAGAAAATACAAAAATATATTTTAAAATGCTAGACTAATTTCTAGCATTTTTTTTTGAAATTCTTTTTTCAATAACACTTATAGCATTATTTGGACAAACTTGATTACATAAATGACAACCAACACATTTATTTCCGTCTAATTGTGGTTTTCTAGTCTCTAGTTCAAATTTTATGGCATCATGTCCACCATCTTTGCAAGAAATAAAACATCTTCCACAACCAACACATTTATCGTAATTAAATTTTGGAAACAAAATAGTATCTCTTTCTACCTTAGATGAATCAACAACACATTTTTTTGAAATACCAACAAAATCACTTACTTTATGAAAATTATTTTCTTTCATAAATATTTTCAACCCTAATATCAAATCATCTATTATCCTATAACCATATTCCATAATAGCAGTTGTTAATTGTACATTAGTAGCACCTAATAGTAAAAATTCTATAGCATCTTTATATGTATAAATACCTCCTATTCCACTTATATCCATATCATTTAAATGAGAATCTTTTGCCAGTTCCGTTACAAATCTTAATGCTATTGGCTTTACTGCTTTACCAGAATAACCTCCAATAAGAGTTTTACCATTTACATCAGGTTCAGGAACTAAAGTATCAAAATTAATATTTGTAATACTTTTTATTGTATTAATTGCCGATATTCCATTAGCTCCACCTTTTTTTGCTGCTCTTGCTGGAATTCTAATATCAGTAATATTAGGAGTCATTTTAGCAATTATTGGTAAATTAGTTCCTCTTCTAGCAGCCATAGTATATTTTTTTACAACCAAAGGATCTTGTCCAATATCAGAACCTGTATTTTTTAATTCCATATTAGGACACGAAAAATTTAATTCAATAGCATCACAACCACTTTCAGTAACCATTTTTGCAATGGATTCCCATTCTTGTTCATTTCTTCCCATAATAGAAGCTATAATAATCCTATTAGGAAATTCTTTTTTTAGTTTTTTTAAACTGTTACAATCTTCTTCCAGTGTATGACTAGATAATTGTTCAATATTTTTAAAGCCCGCAAAAGAATTATCCCAATTTTTTAAAGTAGAAAATCTTGGCGATGCTTCATGGATATCAAAGGGGCACATTGTTTTATAAACAATCCCAGCCCATCCTGCTTTTAAAGCTCTTTTACACATATCATATGTACTTCCAACTACTGAAGAAGAAAGCAAGAAAGGATTTATTAATTTAAGACCACAAAAAGTAGTTGTAATATCAACATCTAATTTTTTCTTTTTATATGATGTTTTAGCAACATTTTTTAATATGTAATCAATATCTACTTTACAAGGACATTTAACACCACAATTATCATTTTTTTCTAAATAACTTTCCTTAATAAATAACTTTGCTCCTTTTAAATTATCAAATCTTAAAGCACGAATAATTCTTTCAGGATCCACATTTTTATATATTTTTTTACATGGTGCATCATAACAAAGAGCACATTTATGTATTTCTAAATCTAATCGTTCCATAATATCACCTAACTACCTTATTATTGTCTACATTATAACATATAATTTTATTTATGAATAGATTTTCAATAAAAGTTATTGGCAATAATTTAATAATCTTTTACCATTCATAAAAACTTTATACTATCTTAAATAAACAAATCCATACATATAAATAACCATTAAATAATATAGTTTTCTTTAATGTTTTATATATATATTTTTTTAATTAACAACACAATTGCTAAAAAAAATTAGATAAACAAAAATGAGAGATATCATTAATAAATATCTCTCTTCAGGGGGTACCGTCCATGGCGTTTATTGACCCAACGCGGGATGTTAATGCATTTTAATACCTCATTTTTTTTCATTTCAAATCACTTTGCATCACTGAGGATTTTAGAAAATTCGTATGTAAAATCGTATGTACTTGTAAATTCTTACAGCTTTATTTTTGTATGTAAATTCGTATGTATTTTTGCATAGAAAAAGACCACATTGATGTGATCTAGTTATCTATAATTGACATTAAGAAATCTACTAATGTTACTCCAGAATTATAATACAAAATTGCATGACTTTTTTCTAATGTTTCTCTTTTGTCACCTACACCATGAGAATCACTATTTGCATTTCGCATTTCAGCAATTGAATCAATTATTGTTTCTAATCCTGAAAGAATTTTCTTAATTCTAACATCCATTGCTTTTTCTATATGCATATTATAATTGCTTTTAAACTCACTATACTCTGATTTAATATCACCACTGAAATTTTTATTAATGTTTTTTCTTTTTAATCCTTCTATTAATACTTCTTCAACCATCGTTCTAATTTTGGTAATCGTACTATCATAGTCACCAACTTCAATATCATGCCATGCTTTTTTATACATCTTATATGCATAATTCTTATTTAGTTTTTCTATATTTGAGCTGCTCACTTTGACTGTTTCGTCATTAATTGAAGTTAAAGAAAAAATATTACCATCATATTCTAGAGATACATTTTCAAACATTAAATATCCGTTTATTTGCATAATAAATGATGTTTTCGTTTCATTATGTTTATATATCACATCATCAGAATCTAAACCTTTCAAATCTCTTTTAAAATGTTTTAAATCCAGTAGTAAATTAAAAAATTCATTTATCTTATCTTTTTCAATACAATATTCTAAAACCCTTGTCATAAGTTCTTTACGGCTATTTGAGTCACTATAATCAAGATTTATGCCTAATTGCCTACCAAACTCACATATTTCTTTACCAGTCATGTATGGCATCCTAAGGGGCATAAATCCAAGATATGGTCTTAATTCTATATCACCAATCATACAAGCTATAATGTCTTTATCAAGTAATTTGTACCAATTTTGCATAATTATATTCCTGATTTTCTTCTATTACACTCTCTACATAACATCTGGCAATTTTCAGAACTTGTTTTACCTCCTGCATGCCATGGAGTTATATGATCAGCTTCCATCTCCTCTATTTCAAAATGCTTACCACACATAGAACATATTCCATTTTGTCTCTCATATGCCTCTCTTTTTTGATTATCTGTAAATGCTCTAATATTCAAATGTTTCTCTTGACCAGTAATCAAATATAAATATATACCTTTTTTACTTGTTACATCATCGTCAGACATTAACTCTACTACTCTTTTTTCAAGTTCATCAGTATTATATTTTTGGTCTTTATATTTATTATATAAAATACCCCAATCAATACCTTTCATTTCTCGGCGATAATTTGGAAATAATCTATTGACCCAATCAATAACAGATTGAAAATAAACCCACAATTCATTTGCATCTTCATCTTCTTGGTGAGCAGCCATATATTCCTTGATTATAGGAACACCATCACGATCAATAATCCATTTCAATGCAGTTTCTAAATATTCTTGTCTAATAGTAACACCTGTTATATATTTTTCTGCAATTTGATATGCTGGGCAACCTGTCTTGCTAAAATGCCTTTTTGCATCGTACAACCATTTACCAACAAATTGAGAATTTAATAATTCTTGATTAGTTAATTTTTCCCCAGCGATATTTATGATATTAAACCAATCTAGTTTTTCGGAAGGTGTTCCCTCACAAATATAAATCATAAGTTTGTAATCAAGTATTTTATCTTGTAAATCTTTTGGAAGATTTCCAAAAAATTTATAATCAACAGAAAAATCTCCATTAACATATTGACAAATACTTAAAGTCCTTTGCTGACCATCAAGCAACTCATACATATCTCTATCTTTGTTTTTACTCCAATACATAACATTTAATGGAAAATTTTTATTAATTGTATCAATTACTGCCTTTCTTTTTTCATCATCATAAATAAACTCTCTTTGAAATGGTGGTCTAATATCAAGCTTACCATCATAACCAACAACACCATTTTCTTGGTCATTTTTATAATTTTTTACAACTTCTCTTACAGGGATTTCATGTAATACTATTTTCATTTTTCTACCTCCACCAATTTCACAAATATTCTATGATATCCTATATTCACATATCCATCTTTATCAATAAAACATGGTTTTGATTTTTGCAAGTTTCCTTTAGTTCTAACTTTACCTGAATTATATATATCCATGAATTTTTTTGAAAAAGGATAACTTTCTATTCCAAATATTTCTATTGCTGAACTGCAACCTAATATATCAAACTGTTCAGGGGTATACTTATCCATAAATGTTATTGGAACACCCATTACTCCATCATAATCTTTTGGGATATCGTTTGTTTTATCAACATTTATAGCATCATAATTGTCATATTTTGGATATAAATCCGCATTATATCTTTTGGATAAAATTAATTTATCATGTCTTTCTTTATAATCCAAATTTGTCCACCATCTTATGCCTTTAACACGAATATACTTTTTCCCATCATCATCAATTCTAAAACCTGCTGCCTTTAATGGGTATGTATCTGGAACTCTAAATTCTCTATCACCAGAATGAATTGAAGCACCCATCCATACCATATTGTTTTTTAGCAAAGGAAAAAAATCTTTATATGTTATTGCATTTTGATTTCCAATTATGAGAAATTTCTTATTATATTTATTAAGTAAAGAAACGAATTCTCTAAACAAACTAAATGGCGGATTTGTTACAACTATGTCGCTTTCTTTCAATAATTCAACACATTCATCACTTCTACAATCTCCATCTCCTTTTAGTAAAGATAATGTATTTTTATTATTTTTTAGCAAAAATTCAACATCACTTAAATCAACAGCACCATCATTATTTGAATCTGGTATTTCTGATATAACAATCTTATATGCCTTTTTATTCGTTTTTGGAATTGAATAATTCAAATCAAACAAAGATAATTGTTCTCCCATTATAGGTGAATTATCATAACATGTGCATATAAGTTTTTTTAATTTCAAAGTGTTAAAATTTAATGCAAAATATTTGAAGAAATTACTTTCAAAGGGATCATCACAATTACATAAAACAATTTTATCTTTAAAATACTCTTTATAGTATCTTAATTCATTCTCAATATCTGTTAATTGTGTATAGAATTCATCATCTTTATTTGATTTTGCTTTAGTTAATTCTCTCTTTTTAGACATTTTCATCTACCTCATTTCTTTTCCTTATTATAATAACTCTTTTATACGGAATTGATGCTATTCCTTTACTTGAAATACAACAAGTTAATCTATTTCCAATTCTAATACTTCCAGTATTACCTTGTTTATAATACAAATCAACGAATTCTTTAGTCATTCCTTTCCATCCATCTGGCAATATATTAGCTTCAGCACTACCTACAATTTTAAATTGATTAGGATTATATTTATCTAAAAAAGTAATTGGAACAGCAATGTAATCAAAGTAATTATCTGGTATATCATTATATGTCTCAACATTAATACCTTTGCAATTTTGAAGTTTTGGATATTTCTCTTCACTATATTCTTTATATAAAATTAAATAATCATTATGTTTTTCAACTGGCAAAGAAGTAAGCCAACAAGAAGAGGCAACTCTTACAAATTTTTTACCATTTTCAATCCTATGAAATTTTGGAGTATTATCTGGAACAGAGAAATACATTCCTACATTAAAATTTGTATATCCTGTTCTTATTTTATCTTCCATGAACATTTTAAATACATCTTTATATGTAAGTGCATTAATATTACTGATTAACACAAAATCCTTATTGTATTGATTAATGAGTGATATAAATTCTCTAAATAGACTAAATGGTGGATTTGTTACAACAATATCCGATTCTTTTAAGAGTTCAACACATTCATCACTTCTAAAATCACCATTTCCTTTTAATAAAGACAAACTATTATTTTCGTTCTCCTCAATAATAGATTTAATATCGATCAAATCAATTGCACCATCTTTATTAAAATCATGTACACTACATATTTCAATTTTGTATGGTTTCTTTGAATCTTCTTTTTTTAAAACCAATCCTTTAACATCAAACAAAGATAATTGTTCAGTAATAATTGGTGAACCAGCATAGCAAGTACATATCATTTTTTTTAATCCAAGTGCATTAAAATTTAATGCAAAATACTTAAAAAAGTTGCTCTCATATGGGTCATCACAATTGCAAAATACTACTTTATTTTTAAAACAATTTTTATAATTACAAAGTTCTTTTTCAATATCTTCTAATCTTGTATAAAATTCATCCTTTTTAGTTTTTTTTGCTTCTGTGAGCATTTTATTAGTATTGTTATTTGCCATTTTTATCACTACTCCTAAAAGAATTTTCAATTTCTGATAATATTATAACATATTTTTTCAATTTCTTTGACTTCTATTTATATTTTTTGTTCTTATCGCACTGAAGAGTGCAAGAAATGTATTTTTTCTTTATTTTTCATTGGTTTTAGAAAGTCAAAATAAAATTACATACGATTTACATACGAAAAAAATCGTATAAAATTCGTATGTAAACGCACTTTTTACAAACTTCAAATCTTCGCAAACCCTTGATTTTATTGACTTTTAATAAACAAAATGAGAGATATCGTTTATAAATATCTCTCTTCAGGGGGCGCTTTATTTATGTACACTAAATATTTAAAGTCCAATAAAATCAACATTTTTCAAACAATATAATTTATAAAAGTTTAACAATATTTATACAATTTTACAAAAGTTGTGACCTAACTGTGACCTAGAAATATATCACAGTATTTTTTTAATATTATCTACTTTAATTACACCAGTGTTATTATTAATATAATTAATTATAGCTACATTACTGCAATTGTTTTTTAAATATAACTCGTAAACATCTAATAATGATTTAGTATCAATTATTAAAGTGTCTCTTTTTCTTGCCATTTCATCTTGCATTATATGTATTTCATTTCTTTCGTTAATATCTCTTGTTCTTTCATAGTTTATAATTAATAGTTTTCTAATTTCTTCTGTACTTCCCTCTTCTTGTAATTTATCTAAATATTTTGCATAATGTTCATCTAGCTGAGAAATAAATTCATTTTTTACATTACTAGTAACACCTTTTATTTCTCCAATATAAGTTATTTCATCTTTTTTAAAATTAAAATCTTCTTTTTTTTCATCAATAAACTCTTTTAATGAAATATCAAAAATATCTTCAAGAATCTCGAATACGACCTTTACCAGTTCATCTGAATTTGTATATAAAATACTTTTATAATGTAAATTATTATCTAGTTTAATATTAGCCTTATCTATTTTTTCTTTTTCCTTTTTTATTTGTTCCTTTGATTTCTCCACATTTTTCATTTGCTCTTCGTCATCATAAAACATATATTTTCTTACCCAATCAGGAACTTCATTTTTGTCTTTAATAATACCAATTAATCGCAAATATTCAAATAGTAACACATAACTATCATTTTTTATCAACTCTAAACTCGTAATTAATATTCTTTGTTTTTTTAAAGTTGTAATAGTTTCGCTAGTACTATGTGTTATTTCTTCGTAAGTACCATCATTTTTAAAGCCAAATGCAGAATTGCCAAACGTATCATTAATTTTTGTTTCATTATTTTCGTAAAATATTTTAATGCTTTGAATTGGAAGTAATACTTTTAATATATCTATAAATACGGGTAAATAGTTTTTTAGTTGATAATATTTGGTATTTTTATAGGTTGTACATGTAAACTCAATATTTTGTGGGAGACAAACCAAAATATCGGCTTTTTTACTATTTTCAATCATTTCCCTAATACTACAAAAATCATTAATTAATGTTATATTCTTATTTGGATTATCAAAATTGGTATTTTTTAATAAATTTTCATATGACAAATCTATTATAACCAATTTATAGTTATCAAACGAATTCGGTGTATTATATGTAGTAATGTCAACATAATCTTTGTATATTTCTAGTTTCTTATACGAACTAGTAATTATTTGTATCGTATTCATTTAAATTTCACCTCTTAATTCAATAAAGATTACTATTAAAATTTGAATATTTTAATAAAAATTTATATATACTATTAAAGACAGAGTTATTGACAAATTCTAAAATATTTGTTATATTAACTAATGTCAAAGCAATTAAGTTTGCTTGGGGTTCGTGGTATCGCGGACGGTAAAAACTGGTTTATCCAGTTTTTATTTTTGCTCTGGAGGGAATAATTTTATTCCCTTATTTATATAATTTGGATATCCTGCAATCTTATCTTCAAATGTTAAAAATGCTTTATCTTTGATATCTCTTTTAACATATTTATGTATTGGATATGAGAATAAATCAGTTATTTCTAATCCTACATATGTTGAACTATATTCTTCATTCCACTTCGGATTAAAATATACTCCATCAATTTTTGTTTTAAGTTCTCTTGAACTTATTTTTTTGGTTCCAGTTGTATTAATAACCTTACTAATATGATCTAATAGCTCTCTATCTTCATCTTTACCTCTTGCTTCAAGCATAATAACGCCTTTTTTATTGTTCTTTGTTTCATAAATATATCTTTCAAGTAAAAAGTCAAATGCCACATTATAAACATTATGAGTATATCCTCTTTTTAAATATTCGTAAAGATTAATGCTTATAGATATTACTTTACACTGAATATCCTTCATTACATTAGATAAATCTACCATAAACTCATTATAATCAATTACATTGTCATTAAACGCACCATCATGTTTTCTAATATCACGTGAATGAAAACATACTGCACGATTACTTTTTGATTTAGAATCATAAAACATACCATCTTTCCAATATTTATTCTTTAATAACTCAATTGACTGCTTTGCATGTAAATAATTGGATTTTGTAAAAATACAGCCTGTAATCGTGAAATATTTATCATCTTCTGATAATTCTTTATCATTGGATATTTGCTTTAATACATACGTTAAATTACTACTACTACCATTTTCATCAATACACATTGCATAATCTATATCTTTTCGCATTAATAATATTTTTGTAGGTTTATCATACCACGTTGACATAAAATCACCTCTGTCATGTATAACAATTAATAAGATTATTTTATCACATAATAAAAGAAAACTCTATCATAATTGATAAAATTTACAGGTATTATTATATTTAATTTATATTACAGGCAAAACCTTGCTGTGACCTAGCGGTCATATTACAAAAAAAGCAAATCTTCGGAAACCGTTGCTACATAAGGGTTTCAGACAAACAAAATGAGAGATATCGTTTATAATATCTCTCTTCAGGGGGTTTTGGTTGAATACACCTTCCTAATATTTGAAGGTGCCTGTATGATATCTTCTACCATACAAATAAATCATAATATAATTTTTTCTATAAGTCAATTATTTTTTTAAAATTTTACAATATTTTTTTAATCAGTGTCAACCATCTCTAAAATTTTATTTTTTATTATCATATTTTCTGGTTCATTTATCTTTAAAAATTCCTTTGCATCAACATTAGCATATTCTAGTATTTTAAAGTCTTCTCTTAAGTTTGCAATCTTAAAATACATATCACCACTCTGTCTTGTACCAAATAAATCTCCACTACCTCTTAATTTAAAATCTTCTTCGGCTATTTTAAAGCCATCATTTGTTTCCTCTAATATTTTAAGTCTTTCGGTTTCTGATTTACTAATTAAAATACAAGTTGATTTTATATTACCTCGTCCTACTCTTCCTCTTAACTGATGTAGTGTTGATAATCCAAACATATTAGCATCAAAAATAATCATCATACTAGCATTACTAACATCAACACCTACTTCAATAACAGTAGTACTAATTAAAATATTAATTTCATTATTTTTAAATTTATCCATAATATTATCTTTTTCTTTATTTGACATTTTACCATGCAACATATCTACTTTAACATTAACTTTACTAAAGGCTTTTTTAAACTCATCTTTTAAATTAATAACACTAGTTAAATCACTTTCACCTTCATTTTCAATTAAAGGAGATACGACATATATTTGATGATTTTCTTTTAATTCTTCATACATTAAATTTAATACTTCACTTATCTGATCTTCTTTTCTAATTATTGTTTCTACAGGTATTCTTCCTTTTGGCATTTCTTTAATAATCGAAATATCCATATCACCATAAATAGTTAAAGCAAAAGTACGAGGTATTGGTGTTGCACTCATATATAGTACATCAGGTGTAATCCCTTTATTTTTTAATAAAGCTCTTTGATTTACTCCAAATCTATGTTGTTCATCAGTAACAACTAACCCTAAATTATAATATTTAACACTTTCTTGAATAATAGCATGTGTACCTATTAAAATGTCTATTTTATTATTAATTAAATCACTATATATTTCTTCTTTTTCTTTTTTAGTTAAAGATCCAATAAGTAATCTTACAGTACATTTACCATCTAATATTTTAGATATATTATTAAAGTGTTGGGTTGCTAATATTTCTGTTGGTGCCATTAAAGCACTTTGATAACCTGATAATTTATTAAAATACATTGCAGCAATTGATACAATCGTTTTTCCACTACCAACATCACCTTGAAGTAAGCGATTCATCATCTTATTAGAATTCATATCACTAACAATTTCTTCAATAACTTTCTCTTGATCATTTGTTAATTTAAATGGTAATAATTGATAAAAAGAATTAATATCATTTTTCGTAATTTTTCTTTCTATACCTAATTCTTTTTTCTTAATACTTTTTAAATAATTAATTTTTACCATAAAACAAAATAATTCTTCATATTTCATTCTTTTAATCATTTCAGAAAGTTTTGTTTCATTAGGTGGATTATGAATAATATTCAAAGCAATATTTTTTTTAATATCAAATGGTGGATATTTATCTTTTAAATAATCTGGAATATAATCCATAATATCTTTACCATAATCCATAAGAGCATTATTAATATAGGTATGAATATTTTTATTACTTAAACCACTTGTTAAATGATATACTGGTTCAATCTTTGTTTCATTATTTAATATTCCAAATTTAATATCACTAGCTGTTAAAATATTTTTTTCTTTTTCATATTTACCAATAACAATAATTCTTGTTCCTACTTTTAAATTAGGTTTCATAAAAGCTCTATTAAAAATAGTTATTCCAACTACTCCATCTTTATATGATAATCTAAAATTCATTTTATTAAGTTTAGCATTAAATCTTAATACAAGAGGAACACTATCAACTACACCATCAATTATTACACGATCTTCTATTGTTGCTTCGGATAAATCACTTCTTTTTAAAATATCATATCTTGATGGATAATATGTTAATAAATCTTCTATCGTATTTATTTCTAATTTATTTAATAATAATTCTGATTTTGGACCTATTCCTTTAACATCTTTTAATTCTCTCATATCTACTCCAAATATAAGCATATTATATCAAAAATTATCTTAAAAGTAAATTTAGTTGACAATAATCTTTAATCTATTTTTCTTTTTCACAATAAAAAACCATTAGATTTTTTCTAATGATTTTTTTCATTATTTATTCATTCTGACAAGCAACATTTGATTGATTATTAATAGTTACGTATTCATTAAATGCATCACAACTCCATGAAGTAATGGAACTTGGAAGGGTTACACTAGTTAAATCATTACCTCCAAAGGCATTACTTTCTATTGTTGTTACACCATTTGGTATTATTAGATTACCTGTCAAATTATTATAATAAAAGGCAGAATCTCCTATTGTTCTAACATTACTTCCAAGAGTTAATGACGAAACATTTTTTTCATAAAATATTCCAGATGGTATATTGGCCACATCTATCGATACACTATCAATTTCATAAACCTCAGCAAATGCATTTTTTGATAAATCAGTTACAGAATTAGGTATCGTAACATCAATATAATATGTTCCTGTAAATGCATCCCCATCTATTGTTGTGACATTATATCCTTCTATAGTACTTGGAATTGCCACATTATATCCACATTGATTTTTATAAGATTGTATTGTTACAGTATTATTAGCAATACTATATGTATAACATCTAGCTGATCTTTCTTCTTGCGTTAAAGTAGGACAAGTTGTTCCTCCACCCTGATTTATTGTTACCCCATAATCAAATGAATTACTTTCATAATCCGTTGTCGAAGGTAAATCCACACATGTTAATAAGTTATCAGTAAAAGCATTTGACGCTATTTCGACAACATTATTGGGAATCGTTAATGATGTCAAAGCATTATAAGAAAATGCATACTGATCTATTGTTCTTACATGAGGTCCAAAAACTAGTGTTTTAATATTATTACCAAGAAATGCACCATAATTTATATTTACCATATCAACATATACAGTTGAAAGGGGATTATATTCAAAAACAGGCTTGTCATCACCCATTGCCAAAACTACAACTGAACTTGGTATTGATACAGTGGTAATTTTATTATTAGCAAATGCATCGCAATATATATATTCAACACCATTTGGTATTATTACGGAAGTTAATTTGTTTGTTGCAAATGCATCCGCAGAGATTACTCTAACACTACTTGGTATCGAAATATCTGTCAATTGATTGTAGCCAAAAGCCCCCTGTCCTATATTTACAACTCCCTCAGGAATTGTTACCGATGTTAATTGATTATAAGTGAATGAATCAAAATCTATCATTTTTATACTATTGGGTATTGCAACACTTATTAAACCTTTATCAAAAAAAGATTGATAACCTGTTTTAACAACATCTAAATTATTAATTTTCTTTGGTATAACCACATTAAGTCCACACGTTACCTCATCATAATCGGTTATTTCAATAACCGATCCACCATCGATAACTATATTATTAGCTATAAAAAATGTTAATTCCTCGTTGGAAAAATTAGATGAATAGAGCCAATTTTGAAAATTTAAACCATACAACGTTCCTGTTCCGTCACAAAATGCTTCAAGTAATTCCGTATCTTCATCATTTATTTCTGACATTTTGCTGACACACATATTTTTTTGTTGACTTGTTGCATTATTATTATATAGATAATTTGTAAATGTACGTGTTGTAAAACAACTTGAATCTGTTGCATTCCATATTCCATCTGGTCCTTCTACCCAAATTCCTTCATTAGCTTCCACTTTTATTTGGAAACTAAATCCATTTGATACTAAAGCATTCCATTCATCTGTTGTTACTACAACACGATCATTTGCCCAATCAGATGTTGTTCCATCAAGATATCCATCATTATTTGTATCTGTTTCCTCACTTGGATATGTATCACTTATTGCTACTTTATCTTTATCAAAATATGCTTTTATTATAATATTTCCATCTACTCCAGTTTCTCCTGGTGCAATATATCCTACTAATAATTGACCATCTTCACTTATAGTATCTGTTTCTAGTATCTTATATATTGATGTATTTCCACCTCTATTGTCAAAGTAATCTTCATTTGCTATTCCTAAATTAGTTACTGGATCATTTTCGGTATTATTAGAAACACTTACATCAACACTTATTGGAATATTTTTTTCATTATTACCACTTCCTACAGTATTGTTTACTCCCACAGCACTAACAAGATACTCAATACCTCCTGTATATGTCGTATCTCCTAAAACATTAATTGTTACACTTCCCACATTACTGTTATTATTAGGTACTCCATTAGATACATTTATTGGAAAAGCATTAGTTAAATTCATCGCTGTTCCTTCTTGATGATTAAAATATATTCTCCCTGTTCTTACTGTATTTGCTCCTCCTGTTCTTGTATAATTAAAAAAAGCATATGTTACTCCTACCACCACTATTATTATGATTACTATTCCCATAATCATTAATAATATTTTTTTTTGATTACTTCTTTTTTCCATCAATTATCTCCTTTATTTTATGTTATATTAAAAATCTTATTATGTCAACATTTTACTGTTCTATTTCACTGATATTTCACAAAAAAAAATATTAGAAATTCTAATATCTTTATAATACAAATAATCCTAAAATAATACCAATTAATGATATTAAACATACGGTTATATAAAACCAATTACCAGTATATTTTTTTATAGTAATTTTCGAAATATGTAAATATCCTACTAGAGGAACTAATAATGTATATACAAGTACAACATTAAAATCACACACTTTTGTTAATAACCACACAATACCAAAAAAGAAAACACTCATTGGTACTGGAAGTCCCTTATATTCTTTAATCGCTTTATCTTTATCACTCATTGCAACATTAAAGTAAGCTAGTCTAATTATTCCACAAACTACATATAAAGCAAGAATAACTATTTGATACCAATTATTAAGACCATAGTGATATAGAGTTAAAGCAGGTATTGCTATAAAGCAAATAATATCTGATAGTGAATCAATTTCAACACCAAAGTTTTTTTCTTGCTCACTTCTATTTTTCATGCTCCTTGCTACTTTACCATCAAACATATCACAAACACAGGCTAAAATCATACCTAAAAAACTATAATCAACATTACCAGTTGTTAAAAATACTAAATAACCACCTACTGCTAGGAAAGAACCTAGGTAAGTAATATAAACTGATTTATTCCAATATCCTAACATAACTACACTTCCAAATTATGATATACATCTGATACATCATCAATATCATTTAGTAAATCAATTAAATTCATAACTTTTTCTGTTTTTTCATCATCTAAACTAATTTTGTTATCAGCAACATAAGTAATTTCACTAGTTAAAAATTCAGTAATTCCTTCATTTTCAAGGGATTCTTTAACTTGAATAAAATTACTAGGATCTGTGTATATCGTGTATACATCATCATCTTCCATTACATCATCTGCTTCACTTGATATGGCAATATCCATAACCTTATCAAAATCATATTTCTTTTCAAGTTCAATAACACCACGTCTTTTAAACATATAACTTACACTACCATCAGTTCCTAAGTTTCCACCATGTTTAGTTAGAGTTGAACGAACTAACATTGCAGTTCTATTTTTATTATCCGTTAGACAATCAATCATGATAGCTACTCCACCTGGAGCGTAACCTTCATATCTAATAGATTCGAAATTAACATCTCCTCCGGCTCCCGTTGCTTTATCAATGGCTTTTTGGATATTATCTTTTGGCATATTATTACTTCTTGCTTTTTCAACAACAGCACGAAGTGATGCATTACTTTCAATATCTCCATTAGTTCCTCTAGCTGCTACCATAATTTCTTTTGCTAATTTTTGAAATATTTTTCCTCTTTCAGCATCAATTAATCCTTTTTTACGATGAATTGTTGCCCATTTACTATGTCCACTCATAAATTCTCCTTTAACTTAAATAATTTATTAATACTGGTCCTAAAATTAGAAGTAGAATAATTGGAATAAATAGTATTACCGATACTACACTAATTTTAAGTGGTATTTTGGATATCTGTGCTTTAGCTTCTAATACTTTTACTTCTCTTAAATAATCAAGTTGATTAACTAAAGTATCTAAAATATTATTTCCAAATAAATTAGATTCTCGAATATTTAAAATAATATTATTAATGGTATCACTTGGAATTCTTTCTTTAAGAGAAAGTAAAGATTCATCAAAACTTTTACCATATTTAATATCTTCTAACATTTTTCTAAATTCCATTGATAATTCACTATCAATATTATCTGAAGTAACCTTAATTGCATTATAAAGATTATTCCCAGATTCTAGTGATAATGATAATATCTCAAAGAAATATAAAGCTTCATATTCTAACTTATGCCTTCTTTCGATAATTTTATTATCGAGAACTATCTTTGGTAAAAAGAAATAATATAAAAGTACGGTTATTGGTCCTAAAACATATCCCCAATCCACCAAATATATTATCATAAAAAAGATAATAATACTAGTAATTAGTCGTAAATTTAGAAAATTAATTGTCTTATCATATTCATCTATTCCTAAAAGAAGCATTTTCTTTCTTATTAGTTCTCTGGAATATTTACTATATATTTTATTTGATATTTTCTCTTTCATATTAATACTCCTTTAACCTAATAATTTTAGAAACAACAAAGATATATACAAGATACATAGCTACTATTAATAATATCACAATGATTCCTAAAGGATTTGATATTAATGGGTTAAAATATGTTGGATCTAGGAAATAAATAACAATACCTAATATAAAAGGAATAACAGTTAATATGTGATATAAAGCTTTTGATGCCTTAGTTAAGTTATTTAATTCATCTTGTAACTTTTTATTATTAAAGACCGTTTTTTCAATAGATGAGAATACTGATACAATATTACCACCCGTTTTATTTAAAATCATCAAAGATGTTGTAATATACCCTACTTCCTTTAACTTAACTCTATTTTCAAATCTTTCAAAAACAGTTTCTAAATCAAGTCCATAATTTAAATCATGATACATTCTTTCAAATTCTTCTTTTAAAGGTCCATCAATTTCCTTATAAACTATTTCTATAGTTTCAATAATACTTCTCCCTGACTTGAAGGAATTATTCATAATCGTGATAGCTTTTAGTAAATCATTTTCCATTCTCTTTTTAACAAATTTTCTTCTACTTATTAAGAAGACATCTAAAGAGAAGAAACCTAAAATAAAGGCAATAATTATCTCAAAGAAAGTAATCGTATTATATTGAACAACATAACTAACTATTAAAATAATGACAACTAAAATTCCTAAGATAAATTTCGTTGATACAAAATCCATCTCTTCCATATTAGATTTATTTTTATCAATAAATTTACTATATCCTTTAGAATATTTAACAAGTGTAGGACTTTTCTTTAATAATTTATTAAAGTTATTACGCCATTTTATAAAGATATTTCTTATCATATCAAATAAACTTTTATCATCATTTACTTTACTAATAGAATATTTTTTTAATCTTTTATTTAATTTTTCTTTTTTAGTTTCAAGATAAAACCAAATAAACGCTACTATTACCATTAATAAAATAATTAAATTAACCATAAATCTAATTACATTATAAAATGACATATTATCCCTCCTATTTCTTTTTATTATTCTTTGTTAAATCATACCCTCTATTTTTCATTTTTTCATATACTTTAGGGTTTTTATTTAACATCATAAATTCCCCTATTACTTCGTTATTCTTTGTTAATCCTGTTTGTTTAAATTTATATATTTCACTTAATTCTATTTCACCATTATCAAGAATTCCGGTGATTTCATTAATACTAGTTATCTTTCTTCTTCCATCAGTAAGACGTTCACAAACAATGACGATATCTAAGGCATTTTTTATATAATCTCTTATTGCGGGAACTGGTATTTCCATACTTCCCATTAAAACCATTGTTTCTAGTCTATTTAGAGCATCTATTGCCCCATTAGCATGAAGTGTAGTAAGGCTTCCTTCATGACCTGTGTTCATCGCTTGTAACATATCAAAGGCTTCACTACCTCTTACCTCTCCAACAATAATCCTGTCTGGTCTCATACGAAGAGAGTTACGAACTAAATCTCTCATAGTAACTTCCATATCACTTTTATAGTTTGAACCTCTTGTCTCTAAGGGAATTACATGTTTTTGCGATAGTTTTAATTCGGCTGCATCTTCAATTGTAATAATTCTTTCATCTTCACCAATAAAACCAGATAAAATATTTAAAATAGTTGTTTTACCACTACCAGTACCACCACATACAATAATATTTAATTTTGATTTTATCGATGACTCCAAGAATTCTGCCATATCACGAGTTAAAGTACCATTACGAAGTAAATCATCAATACTTGATAAATTTCTTTTAAATTTACGAATGGTTAACACTGGTCCATTAATAGATAATGGTGGAATAATAGCATTTATTCTTGATCCATCAGAAAGACGGGAATCGACCATCGGATTTGATGAATCTATGGTCTTTCCAAGAGGTCCCACCATTCTCGTAATAATTCTTAATATGTGTTCATCATTAATAAAAGATACCGTTTCATCTCTTATAATTTTACCATCTATTTCTACATAAACTTCATTAGGACTATTAACCATTATTTCACTGATGTTATCATCATTTAAAAGTTCATTTAAAGGACCATAACCATTTATTTCATTATCAATCATATTATATATATGACTTCTTTCTAAATTAGTTAAATCACGTCCTTCAATAGTTTTATCAATAATATTATTAATAAAATCTTCTTTTGTTTGATTAGGACCTTTTTTATTATCAATAATATTTTCAATTATTTTTTTTCTTAATTCATCAAGTAATTCTTTATCTTTGATAATATCATAATCATTAATAATCTTTGTTTCTTTAACATCTTCTATATTAAATTCTTTTAATAAACTATTATTCATCGATATCACCAACATCTTTCGCTAATTTAATAAGTAATTCTCTATCTTTATCATTTTTAAAAGATAATTTATTATTTAAGATTAAGATTTTACCTTCCATTAAATACTGATTAATATTTTTAATATACAATGATTTTGGTAAAATATAATCTATATTATGTTCAATAACACTTTTAATATCATATTTAGAAAAATAATTATTTTCTTCCTTATATGAATTATTTAAAATAACTTTAACATTATCTTTATTTAAATCTTTTAAAATACTTAATAAATTAGAAGTATTTTTAAGTTCTTGTGGATTATCTCCAATTAAATAAAGAATAACATCAGCCATATCAAGAGATAATAAAGTATCTCTATTTGGAATATGGGTTGTATCAATTACAATATAATCATAATGATTTTTATAAATATTAATTATTTGTTCTAAAACATTACTATCTATTTTAGAGGCTTCTCTTGGATCTTTGCATGATGCAAGAACAGATACATATTCATCATATTTATAAACATAAGCATCTTCATCTTTATAACGATTATTGATTATATCATCAAATAAATTATAGATTGTCTTTCCTTTAGGAATATCAAGTAGTACACTAATTCCTCCACTAGATAAATCCATATCTATTAATAATACTTTCTTTTTTAAATAAGAAAATACACCTGCTAAAGTAGTAGCAAAAATTGTTTTTCCAACGCCACCTTTACCACTATTAATAGTAATTATCATTCCTTTATTTTTCATATCACACCTCTATGAACATTCATAAATTTCTTTAGTTACATAGTTACCACAGTAACTTACTTTTATTTCAGATATTTTATAAATATTATTAAATAACCCCTTTTTTAAACTTTTAACATTTATTTTAATAATATCATTATCGATATTTACTAATACTTCATTTTCATTATCTTTTAAAGTATTATTTATTTTATCTAAATCTTTAATATCTTTATTAAGAATTATTTTTAAATTATCATTAACCATCATTCTTAAATGATTCTTTTCTAAATAATTATTACTTGCTACGATAACATATATTACAAATAAAAGAATTACTGGCAAAATAATAACAAAAATAATTAAACTTTGACCCTTTTTATTCATCAATAATCCTTCTTTCTACCGTAACTTTATAAGGATTCTTTAAAATATTTTTAAGTCCTGGGGTAATTAAATCTAATTTAGTTTCTAAAATTATTTTATTATCTTCTATTTTATAAGTAATTTTATATTCATCTTGAGATAAATATGTCTTAATATCACCATTATTTTCTTTTAATGTTACGACATTTGATAGGGTGTTTTCTAAGTGATTCTTACAAAGAATTATTTTACCAAAATCAATTATCATAAATAAAATTAACAAAAGTACTGGTAAAATAAGAATAAACTCAATTAAAGCTTGACCCTTTTTATTTTTCATATATTCACCCTATCATAAAAATTATAACATAAAAAAGAAAAAAAAAGAATACTAATCTGTAATATTCTTATTTTTTATAAATTCCCGTAGCATTTTAATTAAAGCTCGCTTTTCAATACGAGATACATAACTTCTAGATATCTTCATTTCTTTAGCAATTGCTTTTTGGGTTTGTTCATCTGTATTACCAAGACCATATCTTCTTCTTATAATATCTTTTTCTCGGTCATTTAAAACACCGATATATTTATTTAATAATTTAATATTTTCTTTGGTTTGCAAATCCATGGCAAAATCTGGTTTTGGACTTTTTAAAATATCTAGAATTGTTATTTCATTACCTTCTTTATCAAAACCAATACTCTCATTAATCGAAATATTTTTATTATTCTTATTATTTGTTCTATAGTACATTAATATTTCATTTTGAATACAACGAGATGCATAAGTAGTTAGTTTAACACTTTTATTTATTTCATAAGTATCAATACCTTTAATTAAACCAATAATTCCTATACTTATTAAATCATCCTGTTCCCCTACTTTATGATCAAATTTCTTAACAATATGGGCTACTAATCGTAAATTATGTTCAATTAATTTATTTCGAGCATCTTTATCACCATTTTTCATTAAATTTAAATATTTTTCTTCATCTTCATTACTTAATGGATCAGGGAATAAATTATTAGAATAACTTGCCGTAAAGAAAAATAAACTCTTAATTATATCTAAAAAAAACAAAATAACCCCCAATTAAATACTATGTCATTATTTTAAATTTATTATAGCAAAGAAAAAGATTTTCTTTCATTTAAGCCGGTGTATGATAATAAGTACTGTATCAAAAAGCAAAAAAAATAGCAATATTTTTAGATATTACTATTATTTTTATTATCCCATAGTATCAGTGTTATTAGCCACTAAATTAACAACATCAATACCTAAATTATCTTGTAAACTATTAATTAAAGAATCATCTTTGTTATTTAATAATTTTACATCATATACAAGTTCAATATTTCCATTATTAATATATTTACCTTTACAATTATAAAATTTAACTTTCTTACTTATTATTTTTTCTATTCCATCAATAGAGAAATCTTTTCCTTTGATAATAAGAATAAATTTATCATCTTTAGATATTACTTTTTTAAAGCCAAATAATACTAAACAAATAACAATACTACCGGCAATAACAATAGTATAATTTTGTGTTCCACAAGCAAGTCCAGTTACCACTGCCCAAAAGATAAAGGCAGTATCTCTTGGATCTTTAACAGCCGTTCTAAATCTAATAATAGATAGAGCACCTACCATACCTAAAGATACAGAGATATTACTTCCAATTACCACCATAACAATTGTTGTTACCATTGTTATCATAATAAGTGATACATTAAATCTTGGATTATACATTACTCCTGTATAAGTGTTTTTATAAGTTAAATAAATAATTAAAGCTACTATAAAAGCGATAACTAAAATTAAAAATACTGTTTCAATTGGCATCTTTACTTGCATTTCACTTAATGCTTCTAATACTTTTTTCATTACATTACATTCCTTCCCATTATATATTTACTAACAGACTGATATCTATTAGTATATTTACTCAATATTTTACTTATGTATGGTTCTAAGAACCTATCAAATTTAACTTCTAAAATTACATCAGCTTTATTGGTTAATTCATAGAAGTTTATTTTTTGATTAAAGAAATTATCAAAATCATTACTTTTTCGTACATTTAAATCAAATGTTATTCTAGTTGTTGTACTACTAATATAAGCAACACGATCATACTCAATTATTACTTTAGGTCGATACCCTGTAATAAATAATTCATGTAATTTCCAAGCTAAAGGATTATCCATTAATAATAAATTATCATAATTTCCCTTGATTATTTTTTGACCTTCATTCTTATCAATAATTAATGATTCTTTTAACTGATGAATATCATTTTTAGCTTTTATCTCTAATTTAGCCAGTTTGCTTTCTGGATTATATGTTCGAAGTCTCACTTTTTTTCTTAACATCTCTCCATTTAATTTGTCATAATAATCAGTATCATTAAAATTATCAAAATAAAGACTTCTAACAAGATAAGCTCCACCACGGTCTAGTGTTAAAACACTGTCTAACTCTTTTCTTAAACATAACATTTCTTCATATGGTATAACATATTTAAATTCATGTCGAAAAGTTTTAAGAGTCTCCACTATCTATCACCTCAACTTTACTGGTATTATTGATATTACCTGGTGTTGGCAAATAGTAATAGTACCATTTATCTTTATCTTTACCATAACTCATATTATCATTTAATTTAACTATATTTACTTTATCTAATATTTTATTATTAAAAGATAAAATTATTTCTTTATCATTATCTGATAATTTAAAGTTTGCACATAAATAATCATCTACTTTTTCTCCACCAGTAAGATAAATTACCTTATATTCATCTTTTTTTATAGTTATATCAGGTAACATATATTTATTTAGATTATTACTATCATCTGATAGTGATACATTAGCAAGACTAACGTCTCCAGATAAATTATGAATCTCAATCCAATCATAGAATTTACCATTACTTAAATATGAAATACTTTTATTATGTGTCATATATTCAGTTATTTCAAGTTTTAAATCACCTTTATTATTTTTATTATTTGTACTTAAAACATTTTCTTTATATGGTGTTGGATTAGTTATTTCATAATTTCCTTTAATATAAGAATATGACATATCACTATTTAATTTAGGATAAGTTACTCTACTTATGATATTTCCGGTCTTATCAATTAGAGTAACCATCTCCCCATCTTTATTTAATTTGAAATTAGCTTGACATAATTCCTTATCATCACAGTTATTAACTCCTGATGCCAAGATAAGTAAATAATCATGACTTTTAATAGTTATATTAGGGAATATCCATTTTCTTGATTCTGCAAGATTATCCGTTAAAGAATATCCTTCTAAATTAATATCACTTCCATAATCATTATATATTTCGATATAATCATGATATTCTCCATCACTTGTTTCATAACTATTTTTATTACTTGCAACTATTTCATTTATATATAATTTTCCTACTTTAATATAGTTATGTTGTTCTTTATTTAAAACAATGATAACAATACCTATAATAAAGAGTATTATTAGTAATCCATATTTTTTCATTTCAAATCTCCAAAATATTTATTATATTCACTATTACTCAAATTAAAGTAACTTCTTAAATTATTAACTACTTTATTATATCTATTTGTTAAACTATTTTTAAAACTTGATAAATTATTTTTCCATCTTGACATACTATTTAAACTTGGATAGTAATTACCCCATCTTTTAATATGATATTCCATTTCATTTTCTATTTCTTTAGATAATTCATCAACTATTTTTTTCATTCTATCTGGTTTAAAAGTTGTTTTAAGGTATTTAGAAAGACTTCTTAAATATAAATCTTTAAATTCACTATTTCGATATAATCTTCTAGTAATAGTAATACTTGATGAAAGATATGTTGCTGCAGGTACTCTAACCTGTTTTATAGGATATCCCATATCAAGTGATGTGTTCCACAAGCTCCAATCAAGATCATATAACATCCAACGCCACTTTCCATCATCACTTTTCCAATATCTAATATTACCTAAATCTGTATTTCCATAGAAACTTTCAACAATAAAGTAATTAATTAATTCTTGAACATCAATTTGACTCTTTAAATATTCATAAACCTTACTATCTTTTGGATCATGACTTTTAATATAATTTACTAAATTATTATAGTCTTTGGTACTTCCTTTTCTTGCTGCAGAATATTTAATTAAGTCAATATCATCTTTATCTATACCAAACTTACTTTCAACATAATCACCATTTAATCTTTCTCTTAGGCTATAAAGTCCATAATAAGAACCATTTAAATATACTGCTACAGGTCGATATTGTTGCATATCGATATCCATCTCACCCTTTAATATCCTTGTCATAGCAGCATCCATAATTCTAACATGCTTTGGATCTTCTCCAGAATTTCTAAGTAAAATGGATGAATAAGTATTATAATCCATATCTGGAAAGAATGGATATGTCATATCACTAACACCATATTTTTTTCTTAAAAAGATACTAATACTCTTTTGTGGTTCTTTTCTTGAATCCATTCCAGATAATTTAGCGTTTGCTACCACATTTACTCCAAGATTACCTTCACTATCATAAAATTCAAAATTAACTTTCTTTTCACTATTACTAGTATAATTAGTAATTAAACCATTTCCCCCAAATAAACTATTATTATCCGTAGAGATTGATGCAAAAGCAATATCATGAGTTCTACCAGTAATAAAGGTTCTAGAGATTACATCAGATTCTATATAACCATCTTTATAACTAATAGCTTTAATAACGGTATTTTTATTTATTTTAATTGGTTCTGTGTATTTAGTTTTATTACTATTTGGAAAACTTCCATCAGTTGTATAGTAAATGATACTTCCATCACTACTATTTAATGAAATACTATCACCCTTCTTAGCATAACCACCATTCTTACTAAATATAGGTGCCATACTATATCCTTTATAAATATTACTACTATTATTACTTCCTAAAGTAATATTCTTATAATATACTCTTTTATTATCACTAAGTCCTACACTAAGACCTTCTTTAAGTTTACCAACATCTAAGGTATTAACAATATCATCATTATAATATAAATAAACAATATCATTACTATTATTAATATTAAAATTTAGGTTACTATTCTTTAACACTAAATAACCTTTCTTTTTAATAGAGTACTTTGATAAATCATATTTAGCACCACTTTTATCACCAATACTATATTTTGTTAATGTAATATCATTATCGCTTTGATTATATAGTTCTATTGCTTCAACCGGAGAAATACTAACTTCATTAATGATAATATCATTTTTAATAACGTTATTTTCAATTTTATTAACACTTCCTAATGTTGGTTTATTAGTATCTATCCATTTATCATCTATTAGTGATAATGAATGATTATTATCTAATTTTTTAAGATTAATCTTCTCTACTATTGTTTTTTTAGGATTACTAAAAATAATTAAAGTTTCATTATCTACTTTAAAATTAGTATGTATTTCATCATCTAATATTTTATCAAGTCCAGATAACATAACAACTTTATATTCATGTGATTTTATTGGCATACTAGGAAATTTGTATTTAGTAATATCATCAATATTATCCGATAAATAATACCCATCTAAATTAGTATCTACATCTGAATCATTATATATTTCTATTAAACTATAATATTTATTATCACTACTTTTCTTTAAACTTTTATTATTAATGGTATATTCTGTTACCCTTAATGAATCAGTAATTTCATTATATATTGGATCAACAGAATACTCACCAGTATTTTCTTTTCCAGGCGTTCCATTATAGTAATATACATAATTATTTTCCTTTTCATTAAAACCATATGAAATATCTTTCATAGTTTCTCTAACATAAACTTTACTTATTACTTTACCAGAAGAATCAGAAAGTGCAATCGTCTCCCCTTTTTGATCTAATTTAAAATTAGTATGTAATTCATCCTCTTTTAAATTTTTACCAGATGCGAAAATCACTAAATAATCATTACTTTTAATAGTTACATCCGGAAACGACCATTTTTTAGTTTCTTTCATGTTATCTGTTAAAAAATATCCATATAAATTAATATCATAATCATTACCATTATATATCTCAATATAATCATTATATTTGCCAAATTTATCAGTTATTGTATTGTTATTAATTAACATAACCTCATTAATAATTAATTTACCTACATTCATATTAGTATTCAAATTAGGTACAATAAACATTAATAATACCATAATAATAAACAAAATAATAATTAACAATATTTCTTTTATACTACTCTTTTTCATATCATCAACTCTACTAAACATTTTATCACATTTCTTACTAGATTAAAAGAAAAACACATTTATTTTTTTAAAAAAATTACCTATTATTCATAGGTAAAATTTAAGAAATCTTTCAAAACATCTTCAATATTTACATTATCTTTTAACTTTTTTATATTAATAACTAATAATATATTATCGTCTATCTTTATCTTATATTCATTGGTATTTATATCAATAATCTTTTTATTAACATTATATTTATTCATATTAATTGTTTCATTATCATTACTATTTATAATATTATCAATTGTTTCTTTATTTCGATAATATTCCATTTTTATATTTATATCAGCATCAAACACTTGATCTTTTACTATTCTAAAATATTCTAATTCATTTCCAAATTCCATATTTGAAATAAAATTAACATATTTTTCTCTACTTTGATTATATACAATTTTTTTATTGGTTATACCTTCTAAATTCATTTCACAAAAATACATATCACATCGTGAATAATGTTCAACATTTTGCATTTTAAGACTTTCTACTATTTTTTTTAACATAGAACTATCAAAACAATTATTTTTTAATGTTAATTCAATGCTATTATATAATTTATCTTTTAATACTATAATAAGTTTTTCATTATAAATTTCATCTTCCATAGTTTTTATTAAAAAAACTTCCATATTATCACTTAACTGATACTTATATATTTTTCCTGATGAAATTATTTCAGCAAAAATGGTATCAAGATATTCATCATAATTTTTTTCATAAGCAATCTGTAAATTATAATTTAATTCTAACTCATTATTAGTATATCTTATTTTTTTAGTAGAATATTCTTGAATAATCATATCACTGGGTATATCTATATAATAAATATTTTTAATTTCATTATAAATACTATTTAAAGTTATTGTTTTTAAATTTTTATTTTGATAAACAGCATAATTCTTTATATCAAGATCACCATTTTTAACAATTACCCAATTGATTGTTTCAATATCTGAAACATCAGTATTAATATGATTATTGTTATATATCACAAATATAATAATCATTAATATTCCTGTGATAAACAAACAAATACTTATCATTTTAATAATCATATTATTTCTTTTCATATATTATAACCTCACATTTTATTCATATCTACAACATGTTTGAGATGTTGATTGCCCAGAACACATACCAGCACAAGCAGTACCGCATCCACTACATGGCACACCCCATCCAGCATGGCCATTTAAGGTACCGTTACATGACATTCCATATTCAGCACATGTAGGGGATGAACTTTTAATTTGCCATGATTTATTGGATGGAGCTGTATGGTTATCATCTGGTGTACAACTTGCTGTATATGTTCCAACAGCTGTTTTTTTACAATTTTTACATGTTCCACCAGTACAAGTACATCCTGTAATTGAACTTCCTGTATATGTTTTATTAGAGCATGAAAGTGTTGCTGCAACTTTATTTATAGTAATATTTGCAGTTTTGGAAACAGAATTATAATTGGTTGTATCATTTGGTGTAAAAGTAACTGTTACTACCGCTGTTCCTGCACCTTTAGCAGTTAAGCTAATTACTACTTCATTATGATGATTTGTCCCATTTGTTACATTTATAGTTGAAGAACTAGCCGATGCGGTTACAATACTTGTTTTATTTGAAGAAACTGATACACTACCATTTACTGTATGTGAATATGCTCCAAACATCGCAGTAGTTCCATAATTAAAGGTTTTCGTATTTTCAGTGATACTAAATACAGGAGTTGCTTTTGTAATAGTACATGGAACAGTCTTAGAAACGGAATGATAATTTGTTGTATCTTGTGGTGTAAAATTAATTACAATATCTGATGTACCTACATGCTCTCCACCTAAATATACAACAAATTCATTATGGTGAGTTGTCCAATCATTAGTTACTTCAATTGTTGATGAACTTGTCCAAACGGCTACTGATGTTGAATTTGTACTAGATACGTTTACACTTCCTCCAATAGTAAAAGAATATACTCCAAATGAATTAGTAGTTCCATATGTAAAAGTTTTGGTATTTTCAGTAACTGATATAACTGGGGTAGCTTTTGCTATGGAACACGTAAAGTCTTTATCTGTAGTTGTTCCATCACTCCATACCAATCCTTCTAGTAACTTGGCTTTTACTGTATAATTTCCAGCATTTGTTCCTGTGTTATTATAAAATAACACTCCATACGGTTCGGTTTGGGTTAATTTTTGATTTTTTCCATTATATACTAAATTCGTTTGACAACTACTACTTGAAGGAACTGATATTTTTGTTGTTGGAATAGTTGTAAGAACATGTGTTTGTCCTTCTGTTACAGTTGTATCATCATAAATTTCATTCATTGTTCCTTTATATACCCATGCTATTATTATATTATTATAGTTATTTGGTAAATTTTCTAAATATCCATATTTTTTTCCTTTAATTACTTCAAAATTGCTTGTCTTACCATCTTCATATTCTAAAGTAACATAATATGATACATCAAAACTACTTGATTTTGTGGTAACATTTTGGACAACATCTTCTACTTTTACTTCTATATGATAACTTCCACTTGCTAAATTTTCATTAATTAGATACGTATTATCAGTTAAATTTTTAAAATCAACGTCTTCACATGTCTCATTTTCTAATTTAATACAATATGATACTTTCTTTATTCCCATATCATCTTTAACATTATCTAATTTAATGGTAATATTTTTTTTACTCGTTCCATCAGTTATTACATATCTTTTATCATTAATAATATCAAAAGTTGGTGCTTCTTTATCTATTTTAACATTTATTATACGATCATCTGCTATCTTTACACCATCAGCACTATAAGCTGATACTAAATAACTTCCACTATTTTCTATTTTTACATTGCATTTTTGATTAGTTGCTATACAATGATTATTCACTTTATCTATCGAATAATATGATAAATTACTATCATCTAAATATAATTCTAAAATAACATTATCTTTTGTGACTTCTACATTTTTATATGATAACAAAGGATTATATTTATGATTATTATCTTTTTCTAAATATGCATTAACATTGATACTTCCTGGTACATATCCTTTACAAAAAGCTCCTTCACTTTCATAATCTAAACATTTTAAGCACACTTCATAATCATATTGTCTTGTGTTAGGGTTTCTTGTAACATATACTTCTCCACTTTCACAAGTACCACCTTTTTTATCTTTTACAGGCGATATATAATTATCATCTTCTAAATTATCTAATGTTACAACATTATATCCTTTAATTGGTAATTCGTCTCTATTTTTTTCAAAATATTCACTACCAGATAATAACAAACTTTGTTCTACTGTTTGGTAATAATTTTTACTTGATGCATCAAAAATATTATTATATGCTACTACTCCTATTCCACCTATTATGGCTATAATGACAATTGTTACTATTAATTCGATTATCGTAAATCCTTTTTTCATACTAACCTACATTCCTTTCACTTTGTTCAAGGCACACATAGTGACGAAAACTTGAACAAAATTTATTTTATATTTATAATATCAACCTTGAAGGAGTGTGCACTACAAAGCACGGTGAGGTGAGTTGCAGATTTCCTGTAACTCATTTGATTAAATCAGCATACTAACCAGTGCAAATGTGATTGTTTCAAGCACACATAAGTAGTCCTTTAAAGCTGTAGACTAATCATTGACTTTAGTTAATTCTTAGTGTTAATCACATAGACAACTCACTCCTTCAAAAATATTTTGAAAGGAAGTTTTATTTATGGAAGTTATTTATTCAAAAGCATGTGGTGTTGATGTGCACAAAACATTTATAGTTGCTGTCATTTGTGACTCAACTTCCATCACACCTAAATATTCAAGAAAACGTTTTTCTACCTTTAATAACGATTTAATCCGTTTTAAAGATTGGCTTATTGAAAACGATTGTCAGAATGTATGCATGGAATCTACTGGAAAGTATTACGTCCCTGTATACAATGCATTAGAAAATTTTATTTCTAATGTCGTCGTTGCTAATCCTAAATGGGTTAAAGCCATTAAAGGTGAGAAAGACGATAACAAGGATGCAAAATGAATTGCAGACTTGTTTAAAATGGGATTAGTTCGTTCTTCTTATATTCCATCGAAAGATTTTAGAATCTTAAGAGAATTTACAAGATATCGTTATAAACTTACTAATACCAAATCATCAGAGAAGAATAGATTTACTAATGCTCTTACTGTTGGTAATTGCAAATTAGATATGGTATTTACCGATATTTTTGGTAAATCTTCTCAATCTATTGTTAGTATCATTTTAAATAATGATAATTTCTCAGACGAAGATATTATAAGTTGTATTGATAAAAAATGCAAATCTTCTAATGAAGATATTTTATCTTCAATTGATGGAATACAATTTACTAACGAACAAAAACTAAGAATTAATATTGTCAAAGATCATATTGATTATCTTAATAATCAAATAACTAAATTAAACGATATAATTGATACTTTAATTGCACCATATGAATCTTACATTAACCTACTTTGTACTACTCCAGGTGTTGACAGAAATTCCGCAATTGGTATTTTATCAGAGATTAGTAATAATGTCACACAGTTTAAATCCCATTATCGTCTTGCTTCATGGGCTGGTCTTGCTCCTGGCTGTAATGAATCTGCTGGCAAGAAAAAATCCGTTAAAATTTCACGTGCTGGTGTTTATCTTAAACCATACCTTGTTGAAGTTGCACACTGCGCTATTAAAGACAAGACGAATTCTTATTATGCAAAGAAATTTGAGAAAATTTCTAAACGTCGTGGTAAGAAACGTGCAATTATTGCGATTGCTAGAAAAATTTTAGTTGCTATCTATCATATGTTTGAAACTGGTGAAGTTTGGAATCCTGTTGATTTAGCATCAATTGAAACACCTGTTGAAGATAGAATTAAATACACTAAAAATAATTTCAATCAATCACTTAAACAATTATTATCTTTAGGACTTACATCTGAAGAATTAATAAATTTAATTAAGCAGAATGCCAATTTAAATAGTTAAATTTTGACTTTAACTTGGGGTAAGGGGAAGTCTACCCTTTTTTAGTTCTTTTTATAAAATAAATTTTATTTTTGTTTTCAGACTATCACCTATTATAATTTTATCACACAAAAAAAAGAAAAGATATATTTTTTTTAAAATTCTTTCCTATATTTCTATTAAATCAATATTTTCTTCATCTTTTAGTTCGACATTACTAATCTTATCAAATCTTTTTTTAATTTTATCTGTTGTTACCTGAAAAGATAAAGCATCATTATTAACCGTTTGAATACTTTTAGATAATTTATCAAATCTTTCTTTAAATCTTGTAAACTCTATACCAAGTTTATTTAATTCTTCATGAATAATATTTGCATATTTATCTCTTTCTATATTTTGAACTATCATCATAATCATCGATAAAGTTGATATCAGCGTTGTAGGCGAAACTAGCCAAACTCTTCTTTTATATGCATATTCTACTAAATCATAATGATATGCATTAATCTCAGCAAAAATAGCTTCAGCTGGAATAAACATCATCGCACTATCACTTGTAACACCATCAATAATATATTTATCATGGATATCATCAATATGTTTCTTCACATCTCTTTTAAATTCTTTAAAAGCAACATTTCTTATACTATCATCTTTCTTTTTATCAACCATTATTTGGTAATTTTCTAAAGGAAACTTAGAATCAATTACAATTGTTCCTAAAGGATTAGGTGCAAAAATAACAGAGTCGGCTATTGTATTATTAGGTAGGCGATACTGAATAGAATATAATCTATCATTTCTTTCACCAAAAACACTTTTGAGAATATTATTTAAATTAACTTCTCCAAAAATACCTCTTGTTTTTTTATCAGTTAGAACACTTTCTAAACTTACAATATCCATAGATAAATTATCAATTTTCTTTTGGGCTTCATCAATTTTAGATAATCTTTCAACAACTTCTGTAAAAGTTTTATTTGTTTTTTCAAAATTATTATCAATTCTATCATGGACAGTTTTATTAATATTATCAAGTCTTACATCTATCTTTTCATTCATGTTAGTAAAATCATTCACAATATTTTTTTCTAAATCACTTTTAAAATCCAAGATATTTTTATTTATAGATATTTCAAATCGAGACAATCTTTCCAACATATCCAAATTTGCTTTATTATTACCTTTAAATAGCATTATAATAACTAAAACAATTAATATTATCAATAAACCAATTATTAAATACTCCATAATTACCTACTTTCTAAATATTCAACCGCATCTTTTAATGTTTTCACCATGACAATATCAATATGATAATTATTCTTATTTTTTTCATCTAAAGCCTCTTTATAATTTTCTTCTGGTACAAAGAAAATATCAGCATCACTTTTTACTGCTCCCTTAAGTTTATATTTAACTCCCCCAATTTCACCAACATTACCATTACCATCAATTGTTCCAGTACCAACTATTTTTCTTCCTTTAGTAATATCTTTATCAATCTTATTATAAATATAAAGACTGGTCATCAAGCCACCACTTGATCCACCTTCACTACTTTTAAATTTAAAATTGATTTCTTTATCAATATCGTAATCATATAATTTAACAAGATATAATCCAGCTTTCTTTTCTCCTTCTATTTCTTTTAAATAAAAATAGCCTTCTTTTACTTTATCATCTCTTTCATAAACAATACTTATCTTATCACCAATATTAAAATCTTTAATAATATCTTTAATATCACTAAATTCTTTTAATGGAGTATTATTAATACTAATAATAGTATCCCCAATTTTTAAATCTGTTTCACTCTCTTTATATAAATATAGTACTTTTAATAATTCTTTATTAATCTTTAAACCATATCCTTTTAATTTATAAGCCGCTATTATACTAGATGAGTTAGCCTCCTCTAAATACAATTCTTCTCTTTTCCACATATCAGATGCATTATCATTTTCATCTACTTTAGCATCATTTATGCTTTCTCTTTGCCAATCAAAAACATAACTTAATAAATAAGTTGGGATAGTTCCTCTTAAACTTTTAACATAACAAATATTTAAACTACCATCTAAATCTTTAGAATCACTTACAATAACACGGTCTTTTAAATCAATTATTCCACCACCTACATAAATATTATAAGGAAGACGATAAAAACCTAAGAATATAATTATAAGCATTAAAATAATAAATATATATTCTTCTTTAATAAATTTAATAGTTTTTTCATATATTTTATTAATCATTATATATCACCTATAACATTATAACAAAAAAGGAAGAGAAAAATGAATAGAAAATTAAATAGTTTACTAATTTCTTTAATAATTGTCTTTTTTTTGACACAATTTCTTATTAATAGTGAAAATTTATTTAATACTTTTTTTTCAAGTATTGATATGTGGTTTACAAAATTATTTCCTACAATGTTTATCTTCTTTATTCTAAATGATTTATTAAATAATTATCATTTTCCTCTCATCATGAGTAAAATATTTGGTAAAATTTTTAATAAATTATTCAAATTACCCAAAACATCATCATACATTGTTTTTCTTTCAATGACGTCTGGTTTTCCTAGTAACGCTAAAATTATTCTTGATGCACTTGATAATAAAATAATCAATGAAATGGATGCTAATAAACTTCTAACAATGACACATTTTTCCAATCCACTTTTTATTATTTATACTGTAGGAACCAATGTTTTACATGACAAAAAAATAGGATTTATTATTTTATTATCTCATTATTTAACAAATTTTATCGTAGGTTTTCTCTTTAGGAATATCTACAAAGAAAATATTAATAATCAAAAAGAAATAGCCTATAAGCCATCTCTTCCGTTTATTAATGTTTTAAAAAATTCTATTAATAATACTATTAAAATATCATTAAATGTCCTAGGAATCATAATTTTCTTTTCCTTATTCATTAAAATCATTAATAATTATTTAAATCTTCATTCATTTTCTAATTTATTATTAAATGGTCTATTAGAAATAACAAATGGATTTAATATTTTAAAAGATAGCGTTATTTCACCGTTTAAAGCCGCTATCTTATCTTCCTTTTTCCTCTCTTTTGGAGGAATATCGATTCATATGCAAATATCTTCCATATTATCAAAATATCAATTAAACTATTATCTATACTTAATTGCTAGATTAATTCATGGAGGAATATCATCTTTATTAACCTTAATTATTTTAATTAAGTGTTATTAATATATCATATTCTTCATCAATTAAATAATGTTTAAAAGATATTTTAACAGTAAAAATTTTATTTTGATAATTAGTGTATTTAAAATCAGTAATATTACAAGCAGAATCAGTAACATTCCTAGTATATTGAGTATTTCCATCCATATCAGTATATGTTTCTTCATATACTTTATTTAAATTACTATCAGGTAATAGATATCTAGTACCATTATAATTTATATATACACCACTAGTCTCAACTTCAACTTTAAGAGTATGAACACTTTCATCCTTACCAATAAAATTAACACAGTTATCTTCACCAACACATTCACTCATTCTAACAACAGAATATCTTATAATATCATCATAAACTGTTTTTAAAATAGTATTTTTAAAATCAAATAGTTGTGATTTAACTTCTTCATCATTAACTTTTCCACGATAAGCAGTGGTAAAACCGATTAGAGAAGTTAAAATAACAACAACCATAATAAATGATACAATAAGCTCAATTGTCGTAAAACCTTTTTTATTCATATGACCCTCTATCCTATATATATCATACACCATTTTTTTTGAATATTCAATAAAAGAAAAGTAGATATTCTACTTTTCGTTATTAGCACACCACATTATATAAATAGACATTATCACTAAAAGGATAGATAATATTATATAATTAACCATAAAATATTTAATAGTATTATCCATAACAACAATCTTATCATAATATGTTTTAAAAACAATAACTCCTAAATATAAACTAAATCCAACTTGCATAAGATTATAAACAATATCTTTTTTATAATATTTTTTTTGAGATAATACTTGCCATATCATTAAAAAAGCATAAAGAATAAAAATTGTTAAATAAATATATCCAACTACTCCCACTTGCATTATATTTTGAATCAACATAAAAGTTAGAATAAGTGATATTACAAAGAAAATCATTCTCAAATAATAAAATACTTTTTCATTTTTTTTCAAAAAAATTCACCTAATCCTTTAATTTTTGAGTAGTTTCCATTCGATATATATCACTAAATTCTTCAAAAAAATGATTCATTTCTTTCTTTATAACATCAGGATATACTAATTTTGTATTTTCAATTGCTTTTTTTATATCTCTAATTCCAACTTCTTTTTTATTATCAAAAACAGCGTAAGAAAAGGCTTGTTGAAGAATTGTCAAAGCGATATCAGGATACCTTGCAGAATACTCATATACTCTTTTATATTCACTTGTTATATCAACAATAAATGTCATTATTTTTTCTTGAATAAATGGTGTATACTTAAGTTTTGCTCCTGTTAATTTTTCAAATTTTGGGAATGTTCCCATAAGTATTTTTATCGTATGTTCTCTTGTTGGTTCCTCTACATCAATTTTAGTAAATCTTCTTACAAAAGCTTTATCACGTAAAATATATGTGTCATATTCATCACTTGTCGTTGCACCTATTATTTTAATATTACCACGGTCAAGTCCTGGTTTAAATACTTGCGCAAAGTCCATAGAATCACTATCATTTCCTGTATCAATTAAAGTATGAATTTCATCAATAAATAATATTAATTTTTGATTATCCTTAATTTCATTTAGTAATACCGTTATCTTAGGTTCATTAGTACCTGGCATAACACCAATAAGAGATGCAGTATTAAGTTTATAAATACTGTATCCTTTTAAGGCATCTGGTACTTCCCCTCTTTTTATATGATAACCAAGTCCTTCTACAATCGCTGTTTTACCAATACCTGGTTTACCAACTAATATTCCAGATTTTTCCGGTGTTAATAAAACTAAGATCAGTTGTTTAATTTCTTCATCTCTTCCTATAGCAGGATTTGTAATATATTCTCTTTTAGTAAAATTTTCTCCATATCTTTCTAATAAACTATCATTCATCATATCACCTTTTATTCTTAATTAATTATATCATTTCAAAAATAATTTATCAACATTTTTAGTAGGAATCATCATTTCTATCTCTTTTTTTGTTTCAATAACAAACGTTTTTTTCGTATCATCATATTTTTCCCCATCCAAACACCATGGTTCAAAATCATCATTAAAAGTTATTTTAATATTATCTGTTTTATAGCATTCAACACCACTAATATATGAAATATCACTAGTTTTCAAAGTATAAAAAGCGTGAGCTAATTTTCTTAATTTATTTATACTACAAAACATTACTTCAAATTTTTTATCATTTAGTTTCATATCTCGATAAAAATTATTAATACCTGCAATTCTATTGGCATTAGAAATAATAATAAAAGTATAATCACCATTATATTTAACACCATCTATTTCATATGTTACATTATATTTCTTGGTTTTTTTAAATAAATCTTTAGCTCCATTAACTAAATATGCAGCATGCCCTAGTCTCTTCTTTAATTTTTGGGGTGTTTCATAAGGTATTTCCATAAACTTACCAAAACTTGCAACATAAACAAAATAACGGTTATTAATAGAACATATATCTATTTTTTTTACTACACCTGATAAAATTGCATCAAGATTCTTAATAATATCGCCACCTAATCCATACATGTGACCAATATCATTAGTAGTTCCCATTGGAATATGACTTAGGATAATAGGTTTACTTCTTTTAAAATTACCATTCATAACTTCATAAAATGTTCCATCTCCACCAATAGATATCAACAGATCAGCATCAACATTTAAAACAATTTCTTCAGCATGATTTGGATATTTTGTATAATATATTTTCCCTATATAGTCATATTCTTTTAATTTATCGATAATTTTTCCTTCATTTTTTTTAGTTCCCTTACCACTATTAGGATTTATAACTACAACACAACTTTTCATACTTTTCCTTTCTAAAACTTATCTTCAATATTATTTGGTACTTTATCATTAATGATTGCCTTAACTATTTTTTCTTTTTTTTCAGAAGATACTTCACGTCCAGTTAAATTACTTAATTCATCAATAACTTCCATTAATGTATTTTTATCTTTCATATTACCATTTTGTAATTTATTCGCTAAATTTAAAATAGTGTTTTTATTAATATTAGTTTTTCTTTCTATCTTTTTAAATAAACCATCATTCACTATAGCCTCCACTATAGTATATGAAATTTATCTAAAGAAGTCCCAATTATCATGATTATCATCATCATCTTCTTCATATTCATGATCTTTTCTAATAATATCTTTAATTATTTCATTATTTACATTATCTTTAATAAAAGGATTTACATCACTATCAATTTCTTTTCTTCCTATTTTATGATAATCTTTTAATGGATCAATACTTTTATTATTAAAATTATTTTTTATAATCATTCATCTTCACCTCGATTCTTAAAAGTTAAAATAACTGGTGTTCCATAAAAGTCAAAAGCTTCTCTTATTCTATTTTCTAAATATCTATAATATGAGAAATGAACTAAACCTTTATCATTAACTCGGAAAACAAATTTTGGTGGTTTAACTCCTTCTTGATTAACAAAATAAATCTTTAATCTTTTACCTTTATATGATGGTGGAAGTTTCAAAAGATAAGCATCTCTTATAACATCATTTAAGACATTTGTTTTAACTTCTTTTGTAATACATTCACTTACTTTAACTACTTCTTCCATAATTTTATTAATATTTTTCTTTTCTTTAGCGGAAATAAAGACAATTGGAACATATGTTAAAAAGTTAAATTCCGTTCTTAATAATTTTTCATATTCCTTCATACTCATGGAATTAGGAATATCCCACTTATTAACAGCGATTATTAAACCTTTTCCAAGATTTTCTGCCATACCAATGATATGTTTATCATGAGAGATAATGCCATCAACAGAATCAATTACAAGGATACAAATATCACTTCTATCCATCGCTTTCATACTACGAAGTAAACTATATTTTTCCACATTTTCATATACTTTACCACTTTTTCTAATACCAGCAGTATCAATAACAACATATTCTTTTCCATGATATTTTAAATAAGAGTCTGTCGAATCTCTTGTAGTTCCAGAAACATCTGATACAATGGCTCGCTCTTCATTTAAAAGAGCATTTACTAAACTGCTTTTTCCAACGTTAGGTCTTCCGATAATCGAAAATTTAATTCGTGAATCAGTTTCCTCGGAAGTATAAATAGGAAAATCCTCACATACTTTATCAAGAAGTTCTGATACCCCACGATTATGTTCACCACTTATAAATACTACATCATCAAAACCAAGTTCATAAAAATCATATTTATAATCATCACTTTTTTTATTATCAGTTTTATTAACCGCAACTATTACCTTTTTACCAGAACGCCTTAACATATCACGAACTACTAAATCGTTTTCATTAATACCTTCCAAACCATCAACAAGAAAAATGATAACATCGGCTTCATCAATAGCAATTTCTACTTGAACCTTTATTTCATTATTAAATATTTCTTTAGATACATCAATACCTCCAGTATCAATTAAATTAAATTTATATTTACCATATGTTGCTTCACTATAAATTCTATCTCTTGTAACACCTGGAGTATCCATAATAATAGATATCTTTTTACCTACTATTTTATTAAATAAAGTACTTTTACCAACATTAGGTCTACCTACTAATGCCACTGTTTTCTTTTCCATAAACTTCACCAAGAACATTATACTAAAAATTTAAAATATTGTCTATTTTTTATTTAGATAAAATGCTATAATCTTTTTGTGAGGTAATTATGATTTTTGCAACTAATAATCAAAATAAATTAAAAGAATTAAAAAATATTTTTAATAATCAAGATATTTTATGTTTAAAAGATTTAAATATTAATATTGATATTCCAGAAACTGGTAATAGTTTTTATGAAAATGCCTTAATAAAAGCCAAAGCAATATATAATATAACCAAGATTCCTACGATAGCTGATGATTCTGGTTTAATCTTTTATGAAATACCAGATTATCCTGGTATTTATACTCATCGAATAGAAGAAGATGCTAAAAAAGAAGGTCTAACTAGAAACGATTTTTTAATAAAAAAAGGAAAAGAACTTAAGGATAAAAGAATTAAAGCTATTTGTAATCTAGTCTATTATGATGGAGAAAATATTATATCCGCTAAAGGAGTTATGAAAGGTGTAATAACAGATAAAGAATACCCTGGAAACGGATTTGGTTTCGATAGTATATTTAGACTAAATGATGGTAGAGTTGTATCAGAGTTATCTCCATATGAAAAGAATCATTTATCTCACAGATATAACGCTAGTATTAAATTAAAAGAAAAATTAAAAAAATTAAATATATTATAAAAATAGAAGAATTTTATTTGTTCTTCTATCTTTTTATTTTTCTTAAATAATCTTTTTGTTCTTTTGTTATTCTAAATGATTCAATCATCTTACTAATTGTTTTATTATAAGTAAAGTTAGATAATTGATTATCACTATTAAGATAATTAATTATCTTATCATAATACTTAGTTCCTATTTCCGCCATAGTCCAAGCTATAGCCATTTCAGCATAATAATCATGACACTTTATTTTATCTAGTTTATTTATTATTTTATCAACATACTGATCATTAATAAAATTATGAAGTATCATAATAACACCAAATCTTACTTCAAATTCTTTTTTCGATTTTAAATATGGTATTATAAATTTCCACAAAATGGTTAAATCTTTTTCTTTAAATTTAAAAGTAGACGTTACTGTATCATTAATTAACCAATTATTGATTTTATGAACATATTCTTTAATTAAAATTAATTTATCATCAAAAGATATTTTACTATATCCAATAACTAATCCTTCTAAAATATCTTCTTCCATGTATTTAGTATCACTTCTATTTTTATCTTTTAAATAATCATAAACATTTTCTTTTTTTAATATTTCTTTAGCTAAATTTCTTAAAATAGGTATTTTTATTCCTAAAACTCTTTCTTCTTTATCATTAGGACAAAGTTTTAAAACAAATACTTTATTTTTATCATCTTTTAATGATATTAATTTTTTCATTATTTCTTGATACATATTTCCTCTTCATAGTTAATTATATTGTAGATTAAAAAAATTTTCAATATTTTAACGAAAAGTTAAGTTATCAACGACAAAAACAAAAAAAAGAGGTATTTTTCCTCTTTTATCGTTGATAACTCATATTTTCAGACACAAGTATATCCACCATCTACTGGTAAGATTACTCCTGTTACATAACTTGCTTCATCACTTGCTAAAAATATAGCTGCTGCGTTTAACTCGCCTTCATTTCCATATCTTCCCATTGGTACATGAATTTTAGCAAATTCTTGAAATTCATCGGTATCTAATACCTTTTCTGTTAATTCTGTATAAAAGTATCCAGGACAAATACAGTTTACGGTAATATTGTCATGTGCTAGTTCTGCTGCTGCAGCTCTTGTAAAATTAATTACACCACCTTTACTTGAATGATACGCGATTGTTGGTATTTTGGTATTTCCTACCATCCCATACATTGATGAAATATTAATAATTCTTCCATATCCTTTTAATTTCATGATATTAGCAAAAGCTCTTGTTACTTTAAAGACACTTGTTAAATCAGTATCAATAGTAAAATTCCATTCTTCATCATTCATTTCAAGGACACCTTTATCTTTACTTGCTCCAGCACAATTAATTAAAATATCTACTTTACGAAATTCACGATACGCTTCTTCTGCAGCATACTTGATTTCAGAAGTATTTGTAACATCACATTTAATAGGAAGAACTTTAACGTTCAATAGTTCTAATTCTCCTTTTAATTCTTCTAATCTTTCGATTCTTCTTGCAAGTAATACCAAATTACTTCCAGCTTCGGCAAATGCTTTTGCCATTTGTTTTCCTAAACCACTACTAGCCCCTGTTATAACAGTTACTTTTCCCTTTAAATCAAACATTTTACACCTCTTTATTCTATATTATTTATATATTTTATTGCTTCATTAGCCGCAATTGCGCCATCATTTGTTGCTGTAACTAACTGTCTTAATTCTTTACATCTGGTATCACCTGCTGCAAAAATACCTTTGGTACTGGTATGACAATTTTCATTAGTTATAATATAACCAGAATTATCTAAATTAACCACATTTTTAAAATTTTCATTTTCAGGAATCGCTCCTATTGCAATAAATAATCCATCTATATTAATAATTTTTTTATGATTATCTTTATCAGTTATTTCAACACTATCTAATTTTTCATCACCATTTATTTTAGTAATTACGCTATTATAGATAAATTCTACATTATCTTTTTCTTTTAATAAATTAATAGTTTTCATATCAGCTCTTAAGGTATCTCTTCTATGGACAACATAAACTTTACCTGCGATATTAGATAAATATAGGGCATCTTCAATAGCAGTATTTCCTCCACCATTTACTAAAACTATTTTATTTTTATAGAAAGCTCCATCACATGTTGCACAATAAGATATTCCACGTCCTGTTAATTTTTCTTCATTATCTAAATTTAATTTTCTTTTTTCATTACCAGTAGCTAAAATAATAGCCCTTGATTTATATTCATTACCTTTATCCGTAATAACTATCTTTTCTTTACTAGTATTTTTGATATTAACAACTTTTTCAAATTTAATAGTAGCACCTAATTCTTTAGCTTGATTATACATATTAGTTGCTAAATCAAAACCACTTACATGATTAAGTCCAGGATAATTTTCAATATCTAGGGTATTTATTATTTGTCCACCATAACTTTTAGCTTCCAACACTAAACTTTTTTTACCACTTCTTGCAAGATAAATACTAGCGGTAAGACCAGCTGGTCCTGCACCAATTATAATAACATCAAACATTTTATTCCTCGATAAACTTGATGACATCTTCTTCTGGTATTAACCCAACATTTCTTCTTAATTCTTTACCATTTTCGATTAATACAAGACAAGGTATTGACATAACTCCATAACTTCTTGCAAGTTCTTCTTCATCATCGATATTAATAGATACTATTTTAACATCATCTCTTTCACTTGCTACTTTATCAATTGTTGGTCTAAGCATACGGCAAGGTCCACACCAATCGGCATTAAAATCAATTAATACTTTTGTTTTAGCATTTAATACTTCTTCCTTAAAATTATCATTTCCTACTTTTTTAACTTCCATTTTGTTCCTCCTTTAAAATATTATTTAATACTTTATATATTAATTCATATAGTTTTTTAGCTTCATCAATATTTAATCCTACACACTTACCTGCTTTCTCTGGAATTAATTTTGCTTGTTCTTTTAATTTTTCCCCATCTTTCGTTAAAGTAATATTCAAGTTTCTTTCATCTAAATTACTTTTTTCTCTTTTAATATATCCTTTATTTTCAAGTTTTACTAAAAGAGGGGTTAATGTACTAGAATCAATAATTAACGTTTTAGAGAGTTCCTTAACATTACTTTCTTTCTTATCCCAAAAATACATCATAACAATATACTGCGTATAAGTAAGATTTAATTCTTTTAAATATTTATCATAAACTCTTGTTAATTCTTTTGCAGTTAAATATATGGGAAAACATAATTGATTCTCAAGTTTTAGACTGTCCATTTATAAACACCTAAATTATTTTTTTAATATCCTCTTCCATATCTTTTGGTAAATATGTTGGATCATATCTTTTAATAACATTACCTTCTCTATCAACTAAAAACTTTGTAAAATTCCATTTAATACCATTTTCTTTAACACAAGTTTTACTTATTTTCATAATAGCTTTCATAGCCATTTTATTTTTCATTCCTTTTATTTCTTCTTCTGGACTATTTTCTTTTAAATAAGTAAATAACTTATCTTCATTCTCACCATTAACTTCAATTTTTTTAAATTGATCAAACTTCGTTTGATATCTTCCGGTACAAAATTCGTGAATCTCATCATCGGTTCCTGGTGCTTGATGACCAAATTGATCACATGGAAAGTCAAGAATTTCCAATCCTTTGTCGTGGTATTTCTCATAAAGTTTTTCAAGTCCTTCATATTGAGGAGTAAATCCACAACCAGTTGCTGTATTAACAACTAACATAACTTTTCCCTTATTTTCACTAAGCGGAAAATCACTACCATCTCTATTTTTAACACTTAAATCATATATACTCATAATATTCTCCTTAATAATTTGTATACAAATTAATTATACTATTTACTACATCATGTGTCAACACTATTTAAAATAAACAAAATCAGTCAACCAGTCTCTTTCTGGTCTTTTTGGTGATTGAGCTTGAAGTTTTTTTCCATTAAACCAAACAATTACAGATATACCACCATCTAATTGTGCTACATAGGAACATTCCAAATCTTTTAATAATTGTGCTCTATCTCTTGGAACTAAACCATATGATACTCCGTCAGATGGTTCATCACTATCAGAATATGCTGCACCCTCAGATACAACAAAATAAAATTCACCAGGTCCTTTATAACCTACAAAATTTGCTTGTCTATGAGCAGTTGAATTTAAAACTGATGAACTGATTTCACCATTTACTAATAAATTTGTACCAAAGCAAAATGAATCAGTAGCCTCATGTGATTGCACCGCAAGTAAAGCATTTTTTGATTTTAATGCCGATGATGGCCCCATAATTCCCGTTTTTTTACTATAAAAACCATATCCAATTCCAGATGCTTTAATTGTAGATAAATCTAATCCATTACCAGCAACATAAAAATATCTACCATCTCTAATTGCCCCTTTTATTTTATTACAACCATGACCACCATTTAATGAATAATCACCTTCAACAGCAAAAATAGCACTATTAATACTAGCTGCTACGCTAACATAACCGCAATTTTTTCCTACAATTTCATTTGCGCCAGTATGAGTATCATAAGCATACACTGTTTTTCCACAAGTACTATCTGAAGAATTACCATTATTATTTATTCCTGAATGAAGTCGTGAATAATCAGTTATTTTTAAATGTGCTAAATGATAAACAGTTTGTCTACCAGTTATCGGACTTAAATATGTCTTTTTTTCAATAGTTAATTTAGCAGTTCCATCTTCATATATATATGGATAAGTATCAGATTTTAAATACGGTCCATTAACTGTTAATGATAAAGATGTGCTTTTACCATTAGATGTTGTTGCTGTGATTATTGCTGTTCCAATATTTTTTCCAGAAACAACACCACTATTATCTACAGTAGCAACACTAGGATTACTACTACTCCAAGATATTGTTTTATCTTTAGCATTACTTGGAACAATGCTTGCTTTTAAAGACAAAGTACCATATATATAAATAGATGCTTCTTTCTTATTTATAGAAATACTTGTAACTTCAATATTATTATCATTTACAATAACTTTACAAGAAGAACTTTTATTATTGTTTGTTTTTACGGTGATTATTGCTGTACCTTCATTTATTCCTTTAATTACACCATTTGAATCAACTGTTGCCACACTATTATTACTACTTGTGTATGTTATTTTTTTATTTGTAGCATTTGATGGTTTAATAGTCGATATTAATTGAATTTCATCATTTTTTTCAATTGTTACTTCTTGTTTATTTAATTTAATTGATGTTACTTCAATATTATTAGTTGTTACTGTTATCTTACAACTTGCTTTTTTTCCGTTATTACTTGTAACAGTAATAGTTGTTTCGCCTTCTTTTATTGCCTTTATAACACCATCTTTAACAGTGGCTACACTATTATTACTACTTGTCCAAGTTACCATTTTATTGGTCGCAAGTAAAGGAGTTAATGTTGATTTTAAACTAATTGTTGTTCCAACATAAATCGTTTCTTTGGTTTTATTTAAACTAATATCTTCAACAGGAATTTCATTATTATTTACTATTATTTTAAAACTTGCTGTCCTACCATTATTACTTTTAATAGTTATTGTTGTACTACCAACTTTTTTCCCTTTAACAATACCATTTACGTTAACAGTTGCTATATCATTATTTTCACTGGTAAATATTAATTTTTTACTTGATGCATTTATGGGATAAATAGATGGCTCTATAATATATTCTTCATTAATCGAAATTATTTTTTCTTGATTATTTAATAATATTTTTTCTACTTCAATATCTGATACCTGAACTTTTATTTCTTTAACAATTTTTTTATTATATGTTGTAATATATATTGTGGTTTCACCTTTTGTTTTTCCTAAAACCAAACCATCATTTACAGTTGCTATATTAGTATTTCCACTTCGATATTCTAAGTATTTATAGGTTGCGTTTGAAGGTAATACTTTGGCATTAAGATTTATACTTTCCCCAACCTTTATTTGATAGTTTAATTTTTCTACTTCAATATCTTTTTCATCAATAATATTTGTTGTATTCACTTTGAAAGGAACACTGGCTTTTTTTAAACCATCTTCACTAGTTGCTGTTATTAATGTTTCCCCTACATTTAATGCTTGAACTTTTCCATTTACTACTTTGGCAACATCAGGATTACTACTTGACCATATAATTTTTTGATTAGTAGCATTTGAAGGATTAATAATAACATTTATTTTCTTTTCCTCACCAACATAAGATTCAATAACTTTTTCCTTTATTATTAACTCTGATATTTTGATATCTACATTTGTTACTTTCACATTTATATATGTTGATTCACCTTGAGGATTAGTTACTACAATTTTAGTCTCTCCTTCTTTTATTCCTTTTATTATACTATCTTTTGTTACTGTTACAATTGCATTATCCAAACTTGCCCAAGTATAACTATTGGCATTAATATTATTTATTTGTCTACTTCCATTTACTTTTAATTGAATATCTTCATCTATATTATATTTTGGTATATTGGTATCACTAACCTTAACAAGTATATTTTTTTCATTACCACTTATAGTATCATTCATTTTTATAATAGTTTCTCCTTCTTTTTTGCCAACTATTTCATTATGATCATTTATCGTCGCAATATCATTATTTGTACTTTCAAATAATAAATTATATGTATTGGCATTACTAGGTTTTATTTGATACATTAATTGATATTTTGTTCCAACAGATAAATTAACAACCTCCGTTTCTAACATATAATCATTAGGTAAAATAGTTTTATCAGAAACCTCAATAACACACGTATCATATACTGTATTATCATCAATTAATCTTACTGTAATAGTTGCTATTCCATTTTTTAATCCTTTAGCGTACCCAGTAACTTCATTAATTGAAACAACACTTTCATTATCACTTTCAAAAGAAATTCTTCGACCACTAGCATTACTGGGATATACTGAAGCAAATACTTGCATACTATTTCCTTTTTTTAAACCTATTTCTTTTTGAGATATACTTACAATAGTAGCTTTTTCTTTTCCAAAAAGATTTTTATTAAAAAATGATATATATACAATAAATCCAATAATTAATACGACAAAAATATAAAAACCAATTACAATTTTTTTTTTCATATCAATCCCCTTTTATAATAATTTATAAATATTTTTTTAACTCTTTGGTAAACTCATTTTGAATCTCTTCTAATCTATCTTTGGTTTTAGCCTCAAACCTCATAGTGATATTAGGACCAGTATTAGATGCCCGAACAAGGGCAAAACCATCATCATATTTCACTTTAACTCCATCTAAAGTAATAAAATGATAACCCATTCTTTCACAATAATCTTTCATTTTATCAATTATCTTAAATTTAATATCATCATTAGTCTTCACTTTAATTTCTGGTGTTGAATAATATTTTGGTAAATTATCTAAATAACTACTTAGTGGTTTATCGGTATTCGAAAGCATTTCAATTAATCTCATCCCAACATATATCCCATCATCATATCCAGGCCATTTATCTCTAAAATAAACATGACCAGATAATTCACCACTTAATGGATAATTTCCTTTGGCAGTAGCTGCTCTTGTATAAGAGTTACCGGTTCGATATTCTACTGGTTTTACTCCAAGTCTTGTTAGTTCATCTTCTAAACACTTAGAACATTTTACATCAAATAAACATTCTTTTTTATCTACTTTATCATATAAATAATTCCACATGATAGCTAGGAATTTATCAATTTCAATAAAGGTCCCTTTTTCATCAATAAAACCAACACGGTCTGCATCACCATCATACCCAACCCCTAAATCAGCATGCTCTTCTATCACTTTTTTCTTTAGCATTTCAAGGTTTTCTTCAATACAAGGATCAGGATGATGATTAGGGAAAGTTCCATCTGACGTATCACAAATACCAATTGATTCAATATCCTTTAATCTTTTAAAAATATCTCCGGCAATAATACTTCCTGTTCCATTACCACAATCATAAACCACTTTTATTTTTTTATTAAATTTTAATTTATCACATACTAGATTTATATAAGCATCTTTAATATCTTTATCTTCAACAGTACCAGTACCATTTTCATAATCTTCTTTAGTTATTAAATTATAAATATCCATAACACTTTCTCCATAAGCATTATGAATTCCATTATAAGAAAATTTAAAACCATTATATTCTTTAGGATTATGAGATGCTGTTATCATCATACTAGAATTAGTATTTAAGTAATTAGCCGCAAAATAACACATTGGTGTTGTAGCAAGACCTATTCTTAAAACATTTATTCCACATTCTACTAACCCTTTAACAAGATTCTTTTCTAAACTTACACTTGATAATCTATTATCATATGCAACAACCGTAGACTTAATATTTTTTCTTACTAAATTAGTTCCAAAAGCTCTTCCTATATGGTAAGCAACTATATCTGTTAAATCACTACCATATACCCCTCTTATATCATACTCACGAAACATGTTTTTAACTACTTCCATATCCACCTTCCTCACTATTTAATAATATCAAAAAAAGCAATCTTTTTCAATAATATATAATTTATGTTTCCATTTTTTATATTTTTTTTAAATATTATTAAAAATAATGTATAATAATATTGGTGGTTTATATTATGAACAGAGATTCAATAATAAATTTAATAATTAAAGTATTAGTAATTGCAATTATATTAACATTAATTATTATTATTTTTAATTTTTCATTTAATAATAGTAATAATAATGATAATTATAACAATAATAATAACGAAATAATAGAACAAGATATTATAGTATCAACTACAAATATTTCAATTAATGTTGGAGAAACATTTCAAGTTAATGCTCAAGTGATACCTAATAATTCAACATATAAAAAACTTTTATGGACAAGTATTAATCCTTATGTAGCAAGTGTTAGTGATAATGGTTTAATAACTGGACTTAATCCTGGTAAATGTATGATTCAAGTTGCAACAGAAAAAAAAGGAATATTTAAAGTTATTTCAGTTACTGTTAATTCTATTATTATTGATGTTAATAAAATAATTATTAATAATCCTAATATCGAAATATTTATTGACGATGTTGTCAAAATAAATTATGAAATTGAACCAAGTAACGCTACTAATAAAGATATAATACTAAAAAGTGATAATCCTAACATAGTATCTATTAATGATAATAATACAATTGTAGGGTTAATGGAAGGTGATACTACAATTACTTTGACAAGTAATAATGGTATTAGTGAAAAAGTAAATATAAAGGTTAAAAAGAAAACTATTAATGTTTCCAAAGTTATTTTAAATAAATTATATGCAATTCTTGATATTGGAAATACAGATACTTTAGTTGCTACTGTAGAACCATCTAACGCATCAGATACATCAATTAATTGGAAAAGTAGTAATACAAAAGTTGTTAATGTAATTAATGGTAAGCTTTATGCTATTAGTGAGGGAACAGCAATAATTACAGCATTAAGTAGTAACGGAATAGAGGCATCTTGCCCAGTTATGGTTGTTAAACCTACTCCTATTGAAACATATGAAAAACCAATAACTGAGACTAGCACTTTTGGAAATTTTGGAAATATTGCAGCATGTAATAGTGATAGTTTAAAATATCGTATTATTAATTATAATGGAAATGATTGGGCTCTTATTTGGATAAAAAATCCAAGTATACAGTTAAATAATGCTATAGTTAATGGAAAAGCTAGTGCAGAAGTAATTCTAAATAATGAAATTAATAATTATGGATATCAAAATAAATGTCTAGTGGCTGCTAATGCTAGTTTCTTTAATATGAGTTCTGGAAATGTCTTAAGTAACATTGTTATTAATAGAGGCAGAATAATTAAAAATACCGGTTATGCTTCATGTCTTGGAGTTACCAAAGATGGCAAATTAAAAGAATATGTTAATCAACCTATATCATCACTTATAAATGATGGTGTTATGTCAACCTTCGGTCATAGCAATAGTTTATCACCAAGAAATTATAAAGATGTTGATAAAACCAATAGAACCGTTATTTGTCAAGTAAATAAAAACAATTTTATCTTAGTATCTGGAAATGGAGTTCCAGAAAAAATTGCATATGATGTTAATAGGATGACAGGTGGGGCTTCATGCTTTAATCTTGATGGTGGTGGTAGTCGTAAACTTTACTATAAAACCCAAAATTCACCAATAATTAAAAGATTTGGGGGAAGCAGAAAGATACCCGATATGATTTATTTTGTGGAACAATAAATGAAAAAAACTAGAAAATCTAGTTTTTTTGATGATTTTTATAAGCAAGTATAACGTTTTCCATAAGCATTACAACAGTCATTGGGCCAACACCACCTGGTACAGGAGTTATCTTTGATACTTTATCAAAGACATTATCATAATCTACATCGCCATAAAGTTTTCCATCAACTCTATTTATTCCAACATCAATTATAACACTACCACGTCTTACCATATCTCTTGTTATAAAATGTTTCTTACCAATTGCTGCAATTAAAATATCAGCTTTTTTAGTAATTTTAGCAAGATCTTTAGTTTTAGAATGACACACAGTAACAGTAGCATTAGCATTTAATAAAAGATTAGCAATAGGTTTCCCTACTAAAATACTTCTACCAACAACAACGGCATTAGCGCCTTCTATTTTAACTTTTTCATGTTCTAAAAGTTTCATAATTCCCTTAGGTGTACAACTTGCTAATGTTTCTTTATTATTAATTAATAAACCAGCATTTAAATAGGTTAGACCATCAACATCTTTATCACAACTAATAGTATTAACAATTCTTTTTTCGTCCATGCCATCTGGAAGAGGTAGTTGTACTATTATTCCATCAACACCTTTATCTTTATTAAGTTTTTCTATTTCATTAACTAAATCATCATCACTAATATTATCATAATATTCATGTAAATAATCTATTCCAATATAATTAGCTGCTTTTTCTTTTTGCCCTACATATACTTTACTTGCTGGATTATCCCCTACACTAATTACTACCAGTTTTGGTTTAACTTTAAATTTTTCTACCTCCATTTTTAATTCATCTTTAATTTTTAAACTTATTTTTTTTCCATCAATTATTTTACTCATTATTTAACTCCTTTCTAAGTTTTTTATAATCAGGACAATTAGCTTCAACACATTTCCAAAATTCTTTTGAGTGATTTGCATGTAACATATGACTTAATTCATGAACAATAACATAATCTAAATATTTTTTATCTTTTTTTATTAATTCTAAATTTAAGGTTACTTTATGAGTTTTAACATTACATACACCCCATCTAGTTTTCATCTTTCTAATTACTAAACTAGGATATGGTATATCATAAATATATCTATTATAAACAATATCTAACTCTTCTTTAAAGATTTTTAAAGCTTCTTTCTTTAAGAATTTATCAATATCAAATGTTTCATCAACAAAAACCTTATCTTCTCCAATGGTAATACCTTTTCTATTTAAATAAACAATATCATATCTCTTACCTAAATAATAAAAATATTTTTCTTTATCAAGTTTTTTATTAACTCTATTTATCATTTTCTTTACAGAATCAATATTATTATTTAATAAATTAATTAAGAATTTATCACTAGTAAATATATTAGAAGTAATATAAATATCCAAATTATCTTTAACTCTAATATAAGTGTTCTTAGTAGTTCTTTTTTTATCGATAATAACATTGTATTCTATTCCATCAATCATTATTTTCATAACATCACTAATATTATTCTATCAAAAAAGATTACTATT
>CAMVAF010000002.1 GCA_947165365.1 uncultured Clostridia bacterium
GATGATAATCATTATATAGAAAAAGTAACCATCAATGGTGAAGAAATAGAAATAAAAGACAACAGAGAAATGATTCTAGAAAACTTCAAGATTATGAAAGAAGACAAATTGGTAGAAGTAAGTTTTGGAGATATCATAAAAGAAGTACCAAAAACAGATAAAAACACGATTTTACCAATAATATCAATAATGGTTTTAGCAGTTGGAATGTTAATTGTAATAATTCAAAGTAAAAAGTTTAAGAAAAATTAATGTAAAGATTATTTAAAAAGGTTCTAGTAATTCTAGAACTTTTTTGTAAAAAAATGTCAAAAAATAATATTAATGTTAAATTTGAAAGTGATTTTATTATAAAATACACTTTAGACACCAAAAGGAGAATCAATATGAATAAAAAAATAAAAAGATTATCGTTAACCGTTGCATTGATTCATCTGCTACAAAATGATTACTGTCTTGCAAAGGATAATTCTTTATCTAATATTTTTAATGGAACAAAATAATTTAACAGGACAATATGGAGCTAATCAGCTTGATTTTTATTATCACTTTAATAATTTAATAAAAGATCCTTTAATTTTAGATGAAGTTCAAAAATATTTTCCAAGAAATAAATTTGATTCAGATGAAGAAGCAATGTTTTTTTATAATAAATATTTTAAGGTTATAGCTGATTGTGGATGTGGATATACAGCTGTTATTAACAGCATTTTTAAATATTTTAATGGTAGAGAAGAGGATTTTTTAAATACCTTTAATTTTCCTATGTATAATATATATAATGACAATAAAGTTGACTATAATTATGAATTGCTAGTTTTAAAGTTTTTTAATTACGTTGTCCTTGAATCACATGCCGAAGACTATTGTCTTGATGATGTAATTAAATATTTTGAAAAAGATTATTATTCATATAAACTACAATTGTTTCAAAGTAATCCTGATTTTCAAAAAAAACTACCTAAAGATTTTCATAAATATACGAAAAGTGATTGGGATAATTGGAATAAGTATACTGAAGAAAGAAATAATCAATTTAAAATATTATACAATAAATGGCTAGAGGCTGAAAATGTTTATAAAAATTTTGGCTTACCAATTGAAATTGAACTTGGGGATATTAAAGGATTTCTTAAACAATATAATATTGATATAAATGTTGATATAAAAAGAACGAATAAAAATTTTTCTATAAATGATATACTTGCATGTCATAATTTTTCATTATGTAAAAGAAATGAAAATGGTGATATTATAGATACTATAGATCATGTATCTTCACATTATGTTTACATATCAGATATTACTGAAGATGGAAAAATAATAGTATCATCATGGGGAAAGGAATATCTATTTGACAATGAAGAATCCAGTTGGACATACAGTTTAACACTCAAATATAAGTAATTTTAAAATCCATGATTGACATTTTAATTTAAGGTGTTATAATAATCATGTAAATATGTTGATTAGGACAAGACTACTTATAATTTATTAAGAGAGTTAGTGTTTGGTGTGAACTAATTATATTATAAGAAAGCTACTACCTATGAATAGAATAATAAAAAGTTATTCCGGGAAACCGTTATCTAAATTAAGTAAAAAAAAGGGATGGTAACGTCTATTGGACTCCTTGCTATCTCTTTTTATTATGTATTGGGGGGATTATATGAAATTTATTGATTTAATTAGTTTTCTAAGAGACTTTTATGGTATATCTAATTCATCTTTAAAATTTAAGAAATTAAAGCATCAAGATATAGAAATATTATTTCCATTTATTAAAAGATGTAGTATTGATGATGTCAATATTGAAGATATATCACATGGTAATATAATAGGAGTATATGATAAACATGGAATGATAGTCTATTATTATAATCCACATATAACAGAAGTGATAAAAACTATTTGCGATGAAGAAATCCAAGAAGAAAAAGAGTACAAATTAGAAATAGATTTAAATGCTTTGTCAAAAGATGAGTTATTAAAACTTCGTAGTAAATTAAGGAAAGATGGCAATAGTATAGATGCTTTTAAGGTTACAAAGCAAATTAGAAAAGTAAAAGAAAAAGAACCAAAAGGCTATTATAAAAAGAAAGAAAAGTTATTAATAAAGGAGAAAATGTATGATTAATATTAAAGAAAATGAAGATTTATCAAGATTAAACCATAGTTGTGCGCATCTACTTGCGCAAGCCATAAGACACCTATATCCTAATGCAAAATTTTGGGTAGGACCAGTTATTAGTGAAGGATTCTATTATGACATTGATTTAGGAGATGTTAAAATAACTGAAGAAGATTTACCTAAAATCGAAAAAGAAATGAAAAAGATTAGTAAAGATGGTAAAAAAATAGTAAGACATGAATTAACAAGAGAAGAAGCTCTTAAGATGTTTCATGATGATCCATATAAAATAGATCTAATTAATGATATGGATGATGATACTGTTATTTCATGTTATACCCAAGGAGATTTCACTGATCTTTGCCGTGGACCACATGTTGATACCGTAAAAGAACTTAAATATTTTAAATTAATTAAGTTTAGTGGGGCTTATTATAAGGGTGATGCTAAAAACAAGATGCTACAAAGAATTTATGGAGTATGTTTTAGGAATGAAGAAGATTTAAATAATTATTTAAAAGAATTAGAAGAAGCTAAACAAAGGGATCATAGAAAAATAGGTAAAGAACAAGGTATCTTTATGCAACATGATTTAGTAGGTAAAGGTATGCCTCTTTGGCTTCCTAATGGTGCGATCGTTAGAAAACAACTTGAAAACTATATCTATGAAAAAGAACAAAAACTAGGTTATCAACATGTTTATACACCATGTGTAGGAACTGTTGATTTATATAAAACATCAGGTCACTGGGATCATTATAAAGAAAATATGTTCCCAATGATGAAAGTCGATGACGAAGAATTTGTGCTTCGTCCAATGAATTGCCCTCATCATATGCTAATTTATGCTAATGAACTACATTCATACCGTGATTTACCAATTAGAATTGGTGAATTTGCTACAGACTTTAGGTATGAAGCCAGTGGTGCCGTTAAAGGATTAGAAAGAGTAAGATGTATGTGTCAAAATGATGCTCACTTATTTGTAACTAAAGACCAAATTGGTGACGAATTCAAGTCCGTTGTTTCATTAATCCTTGATGTTTATAAAGATTTTGGTATTAAAAACTATAGTTTTAGATTATCATTAAGAGATAAAAATGACAAAGAAAAATACTTTGATGATGATGAAATGTGGGATACTGCCGAAAATAAACTTCGTGAAGTGTTAAATAGTTTAGGAGTAGATTATTATGAAGCAGTAGGAGAAGCTGCCTTCTATGGACCAAAACTTGATGTTGAAGTAAAACCAGCAGTAGGACCAGAAGTAACCCTTTCTACTTGTCAACTTGACTTCCTATTACCAAGAAGATTTGAATTATCATTTATTAATCAAAATGGTGAAAAAGAAATACCTGTTGTTATCCACCGAGCTATCTTTGGAACATTTGATCGCTTTACCGCTTTCTTACTTGAAGAAACAAAAGGTATCTTACCATTCTGGTTAAGTCCTGTTGAAGTAAATATTATTCCAGTTAATAATGATCTTCACTTAGATTATTGTTTGAGTATAGAAAAACTATTAAAAGAACATAATATAAGATGTAAGGTAGATACTAGAAATGAAAAAATAGGTTATAAAATGAGAGAAAGTCAAATGAATAAAATCCCTCATACTCTAGTTATCGGTGATAAAGAAACCAACAATAAAACTGTAAATTACCGTGAATATGGTAAAAAAGAAACCACCGAAATTAGCTTAGATGATTACATTAAATTAGTCGAAGATTTAAAGAATAATAGGAGGTAATATGGAAAATCAAAAATTTATCCCTGTCATCATAGGAGCAGACATTGGAACATATAGTATCGCTAGAAGTTTTTATGAAGAATATGGAGTAATAAGTAAGATATTCTCTCAAGAAATATTAGGAGCAACCAATAATTCTAAAATCATTAATCAAACCACTATTCCCAATATGAATGCTAAAGATTTAGTTAAAGAATTAAAAGATTTTGCTAAATCCACAAAAGATACTAAAAAAATATTATTAGCATGTTCTGAATGGTATGTTGATATTATTGTAAAATATAAAGATGAATTAGAAAAATCTGGTTATATTATTCCTTTTGTTGATAAAAAAACGTTAGATCATATTGTTCAGAAAGATAATTTCTATGAAATATGCGAAAAATTAAAAATAAATTATCCTGATACTATTGTTGTAACTAAAGATAATTATAAAGATATAGAAATTCCTTGGGAATATCCTATTATTGCTAAAAAAAGTGATACCAATACTTGGCATTATGCCACCTTTGATGGAAAAAAGAAAGTCTTTAAAATAAATAGTTACGCTGAACTTCAAGATATCCTAAATAAAGTATATGCATCATCTTATAAAGAAAACTTTATCTTACAAAAAATGGTTAAAGGTGATGACTCTAATATGCGAGTATTAACTTGTTATGTTAATAAAGAACATGAAGTGATCTTCTCATGTCTTGGACAACCCATTTTAGAAGAAAAAACTCCAGGAGCCATAGGTAATTATGTGTCAATAATTACAAGAGAAATGGATAAAGGTATCTTAGATTCTGCAAAGAAATTTCTAAAGGAAGTAAAATATGTTGGATTTGCTAACTTTGATATTAAATATGATCCAGAAGAAGAAAAATACAAATTCTTTGAAATAAATGTAAGACTAGGAAGAAGTAACTTCTATATGACCGCAAGTGGTGCTAATTACACTAAATATTTAGTCGATGAATATATTGAAAATAAAAAAGAAAAAAAAGAAGTTATCGCTTATAATCCATGGGTTTATACCATTGTTCCCAATTGTGTAATTAAAAAATATGTTAAAGATGAAAATCTTGTTAAAGAATATTTAAAATTAAAGAAAGAAAAAAAATATACCCATCCATTATATTATAAAGAAGATATGAACATTAAAAGATGGTTCTATATTAAAGTGGCTTACTTTAATCAAATAAGAAAATTTAAAAAATATTACTAGGAGGACTATGAAAACAGTAGGAGTACTAGGGGGGATGGGTCCAAAAGCAACTGTTTATTTTCAAGATTTAGTAATAGATTATACAAAAGCTAAAACGGATCAAGAAAATATCAATATGATTATCACAAATCATGCCACAATACCAGATAGAACCGCTTATTTAGAGGATAATACTAAAGATAATCCCATTCCATATTTAATAGCAGATGCTAAATTATTACAAAAATGTGGATGTGATTTTCTAGTACTTACATGTAATACCTCTCATTTTGCTTATGATGAAATAATTAAAAATATTAATATACCACTTGTTAATATGCCAAAAGAAGTATGTGATATCATAAATAATAATCCAAATATTCATAAAGTAGGTTTAATGGCAACTAAAGGAACCATTGATTCAAAAGTATATGAAAAATATTTAAATAAAGAATTATTTATTGGTGATAATAGTCTAATTAGTAAAGTTATGGATTTAATCTATAATAAAGTAAAATGTGGTATTAAAGTATCCAAAGAAGAATTTGAAAATGTATTAAATGAATATTTAAATAATGGCTGTGATATTGTAATAACAGGTTGTACAGAACTATCTTGTATCTTAAAAGATAATGACTTATTTAATAATAAATATATCATAGATTCTATGAAGATATTAGCAGATAAAACCATAGAACTAGCTAAGAAGTAGTTGAAATATACTACTTTTTTATATGTTTTTTCTAAAAATGTGATTTTTGTAACTGAAAATCTTTCTAAAAATGTGATTTTTTATAGTCAAAAAACCATCTAAAAATGTGATTAACAAATTTATAAATAAAAATAAAAGTATTAATAGAACAACTGTTTGCAAATTAAAAGGCCATAATAATTAAAAAAAATTGATATAAAAAAAGAGTATAATTATAAAAAATTAAAATTCGTAGAAAACCAATATTTAAAATTTTATAAAAAACTCTTTTTTTAATTATTTTTCACTAATAAATCTATTTTGAATAATATTAATATCATTATCATTAAATCCTAAATAGTGCATATAATTTTGAATATTATTATATTTATTATAAAATAATTCTAATGTCTTTTTCATGTATTTAGCTTTACTTCTTCCAATATATTTAGGTAATTTAGGGTTTTGTATATGGAAATTATCAATAAAATCTTTTAAATATATCTCACTTAATGCATAGTTATTAATAATATCATCATCACTAACCCCTGCCAGTAATAATAGAATCATACTAATTGCACCAGTTCTATCTTTTCCTAAATTGCAATGAAATAATATTCCAGTATTACTTTTTAAGATAATATCTATTATTTGTTTAATTTTATCTTTATCATTAATTATTTCCATATATGAAAAAGGAATATCTTTTTCTTTTGGAATATTTTTTCCTTTTAAAATAACATTATAATACTTAAAATTTTTATTATTCTTAAAATAAGAAGGTTTTTTATTAGTTTCTATTATCTCTCTTAAATCAATAATTGTTAGAATATTATTATCTTTAAAATATTGTAATTCCTCATCAGATAATTTTTCTATAACATCACTTCTTATAAAAATATTATTTCTAGTTTTTCGATTATAAATAGTATTATATTCACCTAAATCTCTTGTATTAAAAGAATATTTTAAATTAAGATATTTCATAATATTATTTCACCTCATTTTCTAATTTCAAGAAAATATAATTCAAGATAATCATTATAATTAAATATATTTTTATACTAATAAAAACAAATTGCTTTGTCAATATATATAATTGCTATTAATTAAAAAAGTTTACAAATTTAGTATTTAATGAATTATTAGATGGAACAAATCATAAATATAGAATCTATATAATAAATAAAGATAAAAAAATAATTATTTTTAAAGCGTTATATAAATTAAAACTTGACAATGTTTACTAATTAACTTGTAAAAAGATATTGTAAACATTCTTTTTTTTATATATAATAAAACATGAAAGAGAGGATAAAATGGAATATAAATATATATCACAAAATGAAACAGATACAGAAGAGTTAGCGGAAAACCTTGAATCAGAACATTTTCCAAATATGGTAATATGTTTAAATGGAGAATTAGGTAGTGGAAAAACATTGTTTACTAAAGCATTTGCAAGTGCCTTAGGAATCGAAGAGACTATTACAAGTCCTACTTTTAATATTATAAAAGAATATCAAAATGGTGAATTACCACTATATCATATGGATGTTTATCGAATTGAAAATAATATTGAAGAACTAGGAATAGAAGAATACTTTGATAAAGGTGGAGTAACTATTATCGAATGGGCTGATATGATAGAAAATTATCTTCCTAAAGAAAGATTAGATATCTATTTTAAAGTAACCGGAGAAGAATCAAGATGTTTAGTAATTACACCACATGGTAAGAAATATGAAGATATCTGTGAGGCTATTTTATGATATTTTATATAGATACAACTAGTGATTATTTATATTCTTGTATCTATCAAGATGGTAAAATAATTTGTGAAATAAAAAAGAATTTAGGACATAATCTATCAGTTTATTCTGTCGATGAAATAAATAAAATGATGGAAAGTGTTAATATAAAACCCAATGATATTGAAAAAATAATAGTTGTAACAGGACCAGGGTCTTTTACAGGTATTAGAATAGGTGTTACTATTGCTAAAATATTTGCCTATACTCTAAATAAAAAAATAACTACGATAACAAGTCTTGATGCGATGGCAAATTCTATTAATACTGATGATTTAATAGTACCTATGATTGATGCAAGACGTGGTTATGTTTATGCTAAAATAATAGATCATGATAACATCATTATGGAAGATAGTTATCTATCTTTAGAAAAATTATTACTAATACTAAATGGTTTAAATAAAAAATATCAAATAATTACCAATAATCATTTTGATTTTGAAACAAAAGAATATTCTCCAAACTTTAAAAAGATTATTGATAAATATAAAGATAAAGAAAACATCAATCCTCATTTAGTTAATCCAACATATTTTAAATTAACTGAAGCTGAAGAAAATAAAATGAAAGAAGAATCCAATGATTAAAGAATTAACTGATAATTATCAAGAAGAATTATTAAAAACATTTAATATTGATATTGAAAATGATTTATTAAATAATCCCTTTAGTCATTATTTAATCTATTTAGATAATAATAAAATATTAGGTTACCTAAATTATTATTTAATCTATGATAGAGTAGAAATCGCTAATTTTCTAGTACTTAAAGAACATAGAAATAATGGTATAGGAAGTAAATTACTTGATTATTTAATTAATAACATTGATTATAGTAATATTACTTTAGAAGTAAAAGAAACAAATGATCCAGCAATCAACTTATATTTAAAAAAAGGATTTAATAAAGTAGCTAAAAGAGAAGGTTATTATAACGGAATAGATGGTATATTAATGGAAAAGAATAAATAATATTATTTTTATTATTTATTTTTTTTATGATATAAAAATCTTGAAAAATGTATAATCATTTAATATAATTAAAATGAAAGGAATTAAAAAATATGGATAAAGAAAAAAGGAATGCTAAGTTACTACTATCAATAATTATTATCTTATTAATTATAACAATTGGAATATGTATATATTTAATTATAAAAAAAGATAACGATAAAAAGACATTAGAATCAAATAATAAAAGTAGTGAAACTACTAAAAAAACATATGATATTGTTAAAGGAAATGAATATCAAATATTTACTTATTTTGATGGAAAATATGAATTATTTACAACGATAAATCTTGATTATCCCCAAATAAATTCAAGTGATAATACTATCTCTAATCTAAATAATCAAATAAAAAATAAATTTGATCAAGCCAAATCTTTATATGAAACAAAGTATCAAAAATCAGATGATAATTTTTGTAAATTTTGTTATTTAAAAGATGCTGAATACTATTGTAATGAAGAAATAAATGATATCAATTATTTATTACAAGAAGATGATAATTATTTATTAATTCGTATTAATAATTTTACAGCACCTGCATGTTCAAGTGGTTATAATGATCTTAAATATTATACATATGATAAGAAAAATAATAAGTTACTTGATAATAATGGTATTATTAATGTATTAAAATATGATAATAGTGATATCCAAAATAAATTAAAAACTTATATTGAAAATAGTTATAAAAGTACACCATCCATTAATATTAAGAAAACTTTAGATAATCTAAATTCTTCAATGTATTTTATCTTTAATAATCAATTATATATTGTATATAAAGTGGAAGATGAATTAAGTTATCATGAAACAGTAATGTATAACGGAAATAATATTGAAAAAGTTAATGAAGATGAATTAATTAAAAAATTATCTAAATAAAAAGAATCAAAGCGATTCTTTTTTTATAACTAATAGGTTTTATTAATATTATCTTCATCATTATTTATATAATTTTGAATTTCATTTTCATACATAATTATTAAATTTTTTAAACTAGTATGTAGTGTTAAGATACCTTTTTCTTCTGTCCAATAACGTAATTCTTTTTTTTGATTTTGATAATCATATTCTATTCCATATTTGTTGAAAATGTTAATTATTAAAGAAAAAACATTTTCTAGATTGACATCTTTATTATAATCAAACATTAATAGTATTGAATTATATTTATAATTTAATTCATGAACTATATTTTTATTAACAACTTTTCGATAATGAATTTTACTTATATCAATAGGTATTTCATAAATGTTATTTATATCATTTTTATCATGAAGATTATTAATCCTTTCCATTATAATTTTTTTAATAAAATCCTTAAAAAATAAATTAGTATAATTATAAAATTGATTGTAATAATCTAGATTGTTACTATTATTGAAATTTCCCATAAATCCCCTCCAAAACACATATATTATATCAAATTATATATTATAATCAAGAAAAAGTTTATATATAAAAAGTAAAAAAAATAATTAACATATATTTTGATGGGAATAAAGATGTTAATGAAAAAAATTAGTAATTCTAATTAGGTAGGTAAAACTATTTAAAATCATACAAATTATATCCAAATGAAATATGTACCATGATGATGAATTTGTTTTACAATTGGTGATACAAATAAGTTTGTAGATAATTTAATAATAAAGATTTAAATATGATCAAAAAATCTTATTTATTTGACTTTTGTAATAATAATAGGTAAAATGTTTATGTAATTATTTGAGGTGTATATGAAAGATGTATATATATTAGGAATTGAATCAAGTTGTGATGAAACAAGTTTTTCTATCGTTAAAAATGGAAGTGTTGAAATAGCGACCGTTATCTCTAGTCAAATAGATATTCATAAAGATTATGGTGGTGTTGTACCAGAAATAGCAAGTAGAGCTCATGTTAAGAATGTAACTTTTGTTTTAGCAGAATGTTTAGAAAAAGCACATATGACAATGGATGAAATAGACGCTATTGCCGTAAGTTTTGGTCCTGGTCTTGTAGGAAGTCTATTAGTAGGATTGGAAACTGCAAAAACACTTTGTTGGTTATTTAATAAACCTCTTATTCCGGTAAATCATATCAAAGGACATATTTATGCCAATAATTTAGTTAAAAGAATGACTTTTCCATTATTATGTTTAGTAATTAGTGGAGGTCACACAGAACTTATTTATATGGATAAAGATTATAGTTTTAAAAAACTTGGAAAAACATTAGATGATGCCGTAGGAGAATGTTTTGATAAAGTAGGTAAAGTTATGGATATTAATTATCCCGCAGGACCTGAAATAGATAGACTTGCCCATTTTGGTAATAGTAGTAAATATCATTTTACAGCACCACTTAATGATGATAGTTATAACTTTAGTTTTAGTGGATTAAAAAGTTCTGTAATTAATTTAGTTCATAAAGAAAAAGAAATAAATAAAGAAGATTTATTGGCATCTTTTCAAGAGACTGTAATAGAGTCCTTATCAAGAAAAACAATTAAAGCCATGAATGAATATAATGTTAAAAATTTTCTTCTTGCTGGTGGTGTATCAGCTAACCGTGGAATAAGAGAAAAATTTAAAAGTATCTGTGAAAATAAAGGAATAGATTATACTTTCCCTGATATTAAGTATTGTACAGATAACGCTGCAATGATAGCAGCAGCAGGATTCTTTGCCTATAAAGAAGGTATTAAAGCTGATTTTACTTTAAATGCCAATCCTGGATTAGAAATAGAGTAGGTAATTATGAAAATAGTAGATAGACAAACTAAAAAAGAATATGAAATGACTTATGATAAATCAGTAAAATTTCTTTATAATAATGTTTTAGGAAGAGTTATTTTAAAATTAATTAATAACCATTTGGTATCTAAAATAGTAGGAAGTTACATGAATAGTAAATTATCTATTAAAAGAATAAATAAAACTATTAAAGAAAATAATATTGATATGAGTTTATTTGAAGAAAAAGAATATACTTGTTTTAATGATTTCTTTACAAGAAAGAAAAAAGATTTAAAAATAGATAAAAATAAAAATCACTTTGTAAGTCCAGCTGATGCTAAATTACTTGCAATAAAACTAGATCAAAATGCACGATTTGATGTAAAAAAATCTATTTATACCATGAAAGATATTATTGATAAAGATTTATCTCATAAATATCAAAATGGTTATGCTCTAATATTTAGATTAGAAATAACAGATTATCATAGATTCCATTTTATTGATAATGGATATCTTGATAAATATAAATATATTAAAGGATGTCTTCATACTGTCCAACCTATTGCTTATAATAAATATAAAGTGTTTCATACTAATTCTAGAGAATACACCACTCTTCATACCGAAAACTTTGGGGATATCTTAGATATTGATGTAGGTGCCATGATGGTTGGTAAAATAACTAATCATTATGACAAAAAGAAATTTGTAAGAGGAGAAGAAAAAGGATACTTTGAATTTGGCGGTTCAACTATTATTCTCTTTGTTGAAGATAAAAAGATTATCCTAGATAATGATATATTACTAAACTCTGCTTTAGGTAAAGAAACAATCGTTAAAGTTGGAGAGAAGATAGGAACTAAATATAAATAATAAAGATTAAAATGTTAGAATTCTAGCATTTTTTTAAAATTTTCTTGCAAATATTTTAGGTAATAGTATAATGAAACATAGGAATTACTGTTTAAATTAAAAAAGAATAAAAGAGGTTCTCTCTAGTGTGATAAGCATAAGGAGAGAAAAATGAATTATTTAGAAACCAATAATACTTTTGATAGTATTAAACATACCGATGAATTTGGTAATGAATTCTGGTATGCCAGAGAATTACAAAAAGTTTTAGATTACAAGAAATGGGAAAATTTTAAAAAGGTTATAGAGTCTGCAAAAAAGGCATGTGAAAATAGTGGATATAGCATAAATGAACAATTTCCTGATGTCGGGAAGTTGTCAAAAAGAAATGATAATGCGAATGATTATAAAAATAGTGGATATAGTGTAAATGAACATTTTGTCGGCACCGACAAGTTGTCAAAGAAACATATAGTGAAATAAAATAATACTTCTAAGGATAACTGAATTTATGTACAATGATATTGAAAGGAGATAGCGTATATGAAACAAGAAACAAAACATTTAAAATTAATGAAAGCATATAATAATGATATACAAATTTCAGATATGAACTTAAAAGACAAATTTACTGAATTTGAAAATTCAAAACTAAACGAAAGTGAAACATTGTTATACGAAGTAAAAGTAAAACCAACTAGATTTAAAAGGTATTCAAGAGGTCAAATAGTAAAAGTTAAATTTGGTGTTAATGTTGGAAGTGAATTTTCAGGAGATCACTATGCTATTGTTATTTCAAAACAAGATACGATGCTTAATCCAATACTTCATGTTATACCTTTAACCTCTAAGAAACATAATTATAATATAGAATTAGATAATTTATTATATAGTGAAGAAGAAATAAATAAATTAAGAGAGTTATTAACAAAAGAACACGACAAGAAAGTTATAAAGAAAATAAAAAATTGTATAAATTATTATAGTAATAGAAAAGATAAAGTATCCTACGCTAGTATTAAACATTTAAAAACAGTAAGTAAACTATCCATCTGTAAACCAATAAATGAATTTGATTATTTAAATAGCATTAAAATTTCAAATGATTTACTGAGAAAAATAGATGAAGAAATAGTGAGAGAATATACATTATTATAAAATAGCAATAAATGTTATATAAATCAACTGCATAAAAATAGTTGACATACATAAAATAATATTGTAGAATATAAATACAAGAGCAGAAATGCTTTTTACGGTATTGTATTACATACAGTACTATGACAAGTGTCGTTAGACATTCTACAAAAGCACCTTTATTGGTGCTTTTTTGTGTGTGAAAAGATAGAAAACTAATAAGTTAATATATCTCCTTACTTGATATTATCATTATTTCTTGGTATAATCTTTATGTATTTTGGAGGTCATAATGGTATATTTAGATTATTCAGCAACAACACCAGTTAATAAAGAAGTATTAGAAAGTTTTAATAAAACATGTCTTGATTATCCAGGTAATCCTAATTCCTTACATAAACTTGGATTAGAAGCAAAAAAATTAATGGATGCAGCTACCAGTAAAGTAGCAAAAATATTAAATGTTAAAGAAAATGAAGTGATTTTTACAAGTGGAGCCAGTGAATCCAATAATCTAGCTATTAAAGGTATTGCAGGTATATCAAGTGGGAAAACAATTATTACAACGAAACTAGAGCACTCTAGTATTCTATCAACAGTTAATTATTTAAAACAAAATGGTTATACTATTAAATATGTAAAAATAAAAGAAGATGGACAAGTTGATTTAGAAGATTTAGAAAAACTAATCGATAAAGATACTATTTTAGTTAGTATTGCGGAAGTAAATAGTGAAATTGGTATAATTCAAAATGTTAATGAAATAGGAAAAATGTTAAAAAAATATGAAAGAGTCCTATTTCATGTAGATGGAACTCAAGCTATTGGTAAAAAACAAATTAACTTAGAAAACATTGATTTATATAGTTTTTCCGCTCATAAGATCTATGGTCTAAAAGGAGTGGGTGTATTAGTAAAAAAAGAAAATATTTCACTAATTCCTTTAATTCATGGTGGAAAAAGTCAAACCGTATATCGTTCTGGTACACCAGCGCTTCCCCTAATTGTATCAACATCTAAAGCCTTATCACTAATGTATGAAGATTTAGATAAAAAAATAGATTATGTTAAAAAACTAAATACAATGTTAAAAGAAGGCTTAAAAAAAATAGCAAATGTAACTATTAATAGTAATGATAAATGTCTTCCTCATATTGTTAATATTAGTATCAAAAATATTAAACCAGAAACACTTTTACATTCTCTTGAAGAAGATGAAATATATATATCAACTAAAACAGCATGTTCATCTAATGAATCAGTATCACTTGCAGTATATACATTAACTAAAGATACTGAACTATCTAGTACCTCAATAAGAATTAGTTTATCACATTTAACAAAAGAAGAAGAAATAACTTATTTTTTAGAAAAACTACAAGAAAAAATAAATAAGTTACAAAGTATAGGAAATTAAATTATGGAAAAAATAGAAATGAATAGAGTAATATTAATTAAATACGGAGAATTAACTACTAAAAAAGATAATCGTAAAATATTTATTAATACTCTTTATAATAATATTAATAATAAACTTAGGGGTCTTGCATTCTACATTGAAAAAGATCTATCGAGAATGTATATCGAATTTCGTGATGAAGATTTAGATGAAATATTAGATCGAATTAATAAAATTTTTGGAATATATTCATATACCGTAGCCTATAAAATAGAAAGTGATATTACATCTATTGAAGAAAATATTCTAAATATTTTACCTAGTACTAATTTTAAAACTTTTAAAGTAGAAACTAAAAGAAGTGATAAAAGATTCCCTATAGAAAGCATAGAAGTAAGTAAAAGAATTGGTGGATTAATTTTAAAAAATAAAAAAAATATTAAGGTTGATGTCCATCATCCTGAAACTATCTTTCATATAGAAATTAGGAATGATTATACATATATTTATTTTAATGAATATAAAGGTATTGGAGGTTATCCTGTTGGTACTCAAGGATTAGGTTTACTTATGTTATCCGGTGGAATCGATTCTCCCGTTGCCGGTTATCTTGCCATGAAAAGAGGTATAAATATTGGTTGTGTATATTTTGAAGCTATACCACATACCTCACTAGAAGCTAGAGAAAAAGTTATTAATTTATCCAAAAAATTATTAAATTATCAAAATAATTTAAATTTATATATTGTACCATTTACCAAATTACAAGAAGAAATATATAAAAAATGTGATCCTAGTTATATGATAACCATTATGAGAAGAATGATGTATCGTATTATGGATAAATTAGTTAAAAAATATCATGCTCATGTAATTATTAATGGAGAATGTATTGGTCAAGTAGCATCACAAACGCTAACTAGTATGGCAGTAATTAATAGTGTTACAAATCTTCCCGTAATTCGTCCTGTTGCTTGTCTTGATAAATTAGAAATTATTGATATTGCCGAAAAAATAGATACATTTAATATAAGTACATTACCATATGAAGATTGCTGTACTGTCTTTGTACCAAAACATCCTGTAATAAATCCCAAAATGGATAAAGCAATTCTTGAAGAAAATAAAATTGATTATGAAACATTAATTAATGAAATAATTGATAATATTAATATTATGAAAATATCTAATAATGAAGAGTTTAACGATTTAATATAGGAAAAAATTACCAATAAAAAGAATGTATTTAATAGATAAATCTTCACATTCTATAAGTGTGGAGGTGAAAAACATGAATAAAGATTCTCTAAAAATGAGAGTACCAGGTGCAAAACAAGCTATCGAAAAAATGAAATATGAAATAGCTAACGAATTTGGTGTAAATCTAGGACCTGATGCAACAAGCCGTGCTAATGGATCAGTTGGTGGTGAAATCACAAAGAGATTAGTACAAAACGGATTAAACAACATTAGCGGAAGTTATACTCAAAGATAGTTAAAATATTAGATGATAGAGATTAAGTTCTCTATCTTTTTTTTGAAAAATTACAAATTACCGAATGAAAACGAAACAAATTACCGAATATAAAATATGCGAATTACCGAACAAAAAAAAGATAAATTACCGAATTATGTTGACAAGCTATTAAAAATATAATATAATGTAACTATAAGGAGGAGACAAATGAAGGAGTATAAAACAAGAATTGCCGACGATATATTATTAAGAAAATTAAAAGGAAAAGGAGCTGTTTTAATTCAAGGACCTAAGTGGTGTGGCAAAACGACTACCGCCGAAAGAATTGCTAAAAGTATTTTATATATGTCAAATCCTGAAGATAAGGAACAAAATTTAATTATGGCCGATATTAATCCAAGTTTATTACTAAAAGGTGAAACACCAAGATTAATAGATGAGTGGCAACTAGCACCAAAATTATGGGATGCAGTAAGATTTGAAGTAGATCATCGTGATGAAGAAGGCCAATTTATTTTAACTGGTTCTGCAAAACCAGCAAATATGAAAGATGTCTCACATACTGGAACCGGGAGATTTTCATGGTTAACCATGAGACCGATGACTTTATTTGAGTCTGGTGAATCAACTGGTACCATTAGTTTATTAGATTTGTTTAATAAGCAAGAGAAAATAACTGGTATAAACAATTTATCTTTAGAGGATATTGCTTTTTTGTGTTGTAGAGGTGGATGGCCAAGAAGTGTTTTTCAAGATAATGATATCGCTTTAGATCAATCTTTTGATTATTTAGAAGCTATTGTTAAATCTGATATTTCAGAAGTTGATGGAGTTAATAGAAATCCCGAACGAGCTAGAAATTTATTAAGAAGTTATGCAAGAAATATGGGTACTGGTGCAACAAATGAAACAATAAGAAAAGATATGATTTCTAATGATTCTGATAGTCTAGATATAGATACAGTTGTATCATACATCAATGCTCTAAAAAAAATATTTGTTATTGAAGAATCCCTAGCATGGAATCCTAATTTAAGAAGTAAAACGTCAATTAGAACAACAGATACTAGATATTTCATAGATCCATCAATTGCAACAGCATCTCTCGGATTAGGCCCTAATGACCTATTGAATGATTTACATACATTTGGTTTAGTATTTGAAACATTATGTATAAGAGATTTAAGAGTTTACACTGAAAGTATTAATGGTACAGTATATCATTATCGCGACGCTAGTGGTTTAGAGTGTGATGCTGTAATTCATTTAAGAAATGGATTATATGGTTTAGTGGAAATTAAACTAGGTGGAGAAAGACTAATCGATGAAGCTGCCCAAAATCTCAATAAACTCATTTCAAAAATAGATATAGATAAAATGAACAAACCATCATTTGGATTGATTTTAACTGCAACAGGAAAATATGCATATAAACGTGAAGATGGTATTTTAGTTGTTCCAATAGGATGCTTAAAAAATTAAGAATACTGATGATAGAGATTGAGTTCTCTATCTTTTTTTTATAATCCTCTTTAATAAGATTTACTTTTTTTTATTAATTTGATACAATATAGATATATTTTAAGGAGGATGTTTATGCAGGTAATATTCTTAAAAGATTTAAAGGGGCAAGGAAAAAAGGGTGAAATTAAAGAAGTAAGTGATGGTTATGCCAAAAACTTTTTAATAACTAAAGGTTATGCTGTTAAAAAAACAGAAACTAGTTTAAATAAATTAGAAAAAGAAAACGAAGAAAACAAAAAAATAGATGAAGAAATGCGTAAAAATGCTAAAGAATTAGCTAATAAATTATCAAAAATAACGATTAAATTTCAAGCGAAAAATGGAAAAAATGGTAAGATGTTTGGTAGTATTTCATCAAAACAGATAAAAGAAAAGTTAAATGAAGAAGGAATTTCAGTTGATAAAAAACAGATATTAATGGAACAAATAAATACTTTAGGTTATCATAATGTAGAAATAAATTTATATAAGAATATTAAAGGAACTTTAAAAGTATTTGTTGAGGAGGAATAGTATGGCAAGAACATTACCCAATAACCAAGAAGCAGAACAATCACTACTTTCCACAATGTTTCTTTCCAAATATGCCTTAAATAAAGCTATTGATACTATTGATGAAGAAGATTTTTATTATGATAATAATAGAGTTATTTATCATACTATAAAAACTTTATATGAAAAAAATATTCCTATTGATATGACCAGTGTTTTAACAGAACTTAAAAATACCAATAAGTTAAATGAAGCTGGTGGAATGGGTTATATTACGGAAGTTTTGGATAGCGAAGCAGTAGCTACAAATTCTGAATACTACATGAAAAAGATCTCTGATGCTGCACTTTTAAGAAGACTTATTAAAGTATCAGAAGAAATTGGTGGTATGGGATATGATTCATCTGAAGAAGTAGATGATGTTTTAGATGAAGCCGAAAAAAAGATATTATCTGTTGTAAAAAATAGACAATCATCAGAATTTCGTCCATTTAATGATATCTTAAATGCAGCTTCAGAAAATTTAAAAAGATTATCCCAAACAAGAGGTGAAATTACAGGTATTCCATCAGGATTTACGGATATTGATAGATTAACATCAGGTTTTCATGAAAATCAATTAATCGTAGTAGCTGCTCGTCCTGCTATGGGTAAAACGGTTTTTGCTTTAAATGTTGCTGTAAATGCTGCTTTAAAAGGAAAAAGCATAGCTATCTTTAACCTTGAAATGGATGCCGTTCAACTTGCTAATCGTATTCTTTCAAGTGTTGGACAAATTGAAGGAAAGAAGTTCATGTCAGGTAACTTTAATAATGATGATTGGACAAGACTTAATGAAGCGATTACTAGACTTACGGATGCTAAAATCTTTATTAATGATATGCAAGAAAGCACTATTGGTGCTATAAGAAGTAAATGCCGTCGTCTTGCAAGTAGTGAAAATGGACTTGACTTAGTAGTAATCGATTACCTACAGTTAATATCAGGTGGAAAAAATTATGGAGCTAATCGTCAACAAGAAGTATCAGATATCTCACGTGCACTAAAACTTTTGGCTATAGAACTTCATATTCCAATTATTGCTCTTGCACAACTTTCTCGTGGTGTAGAACAAAGAGAAGATAAGCGTCCATTAATGAGTGATTTAAGAGAATCTGGTGCTATCGAACAAGATGCTGATATTGTAGCCTTCTTATATCGTGATTCCTATTACAAAAAAGGAGCATCTGGAGAGGGTAATGCATCCGTTAGTGAATTTATTGTTGGAAAACACCGTAATGGAAGAACAGATACCATTAATCTATTATTTAAAGGAGATACCTGTTCATTCTTAAATTATGAAGGAGAAAAGGGAGAAGAAAATGAAAAATAGAAATATCTTATGGTTATGTATAGCATTTATCATAAGTGGAGTATTAACTTATAGTATAAAAAATACTTCTAAAAACACTATTCCAACTGAAGGATATCGTGTTTATCTTGAAGGAAAATCAATTGGTTTTATTAAATCCAAAGATGAATTAAATAAGTATATTAATACTCAACAAGAAAGATTAAAAAATCAATATAAAGTAGATACTATTTATATTCCAAATAATATCGATATTATTAAAGAAATAACCTATGATAATCAAATTGATTCAATTACTGATATTTATAATAAAATAAATGAAATATCACCATTTACTATTAAAGGTTATCAAGTAGTTATAACCAAAAAAAATGATAATGAAAAAAGTGATGAACAACAAGAAGATACTGAAGAACACGCAGATGCCATTTTAAATGAAACTGTAAAAATTAATATATTAAATAAAGAATTATTCGCTAAATCTGTGGAAAATGTTATTTTATCCTTTGTTGATGAAAAACAGTTTAATGCCTTTGCTAACGAAGAAACCATAGAACTTCAAACAACCGGTGAAATAATAGAAAATATTTATATTGAAGATGATATTATCATAAAAGAAACTAATATTCCTGTTAATGAAACTATTTTTACTGATGAAGAGGCATTAACAAAATATCTAGTCTTTGGTGATAATCCTAAAGAAGAGAAATATACTGTAGGAAAAGATGATACTATTGAAAAAATAGCAGATAAAAGTAGTATGAGTGTTAATGAACTTTTAATTGCCAATTCAGATCTTCGTAGTGCTAACTCCCTTATTTATTTAGGACAAAAAATATCTGTAGGTAGAGTAAGCCCAGTATTTACTACTGTTATTGAAAAACACGTTGTTGAAGATCAAACAGTTAAATTTAAAACAGTTACTCAATATGATAATTCAATGTATCAAGGACAATCAAAAACAAAACAAGAAGGAAGAAATGGTAAAACAAGGGTTACTCAAAAAATTAAAATGATTAATGGAGAAATAACTCAAGCTTATATTGTATCCAGTGAAGAATTAGTACCAGCTGTTAATAAAATAGTAGTTAAAGGTGGTAAGCAAGCCAAAAGGGGCGATGGTGCATGGTCTTGGCCTACTAATTTCCCTTACATTATTTCAAGTAGAGTTGGATGGCGTTGGGGAAAACCTCACCGTGGAATTGATATTTGTGGAACTGGAAGAGGTTCACCAATCTATGCTGCAAGAGAAGGAGAAGTAGTACAAATTACTTACCAGTCAGCAGGACTTGGTTATATGGTAACAATAAAACACGATAATGGATATTATACCCAATATGGTCATATGCAAAATGTTAAAGGAAATGATCGCAAAGGTTATGAAGGATCAGCTACTAAATACATCAAAGTAGGTGACCGTGTTAGAGCACATCAAGTAATAGGAGAAATGGGAAGTTCCGGAAGTAGTACAGGAGTACACTTACACTTTGAAATATGGGATGGTCCACCATATCAAGCAACTTATTTTAACCCATTATTATTCTACTAATGAGAATTATAATTTTAGGTAGTGGTTCTAAAGGAAATTCAACTCTTTTAATAGGAAAAGATAAGAAAATATTAATTGATGTTGGATTTTCTTATCCCCAAATGACCAAAAAATTAGAAGAATATGATGTGTTACCCAAAGATATTGATGCTATCTTACTTACTCACGCTCATAAAGACCATATTGGTGGTTTAAAAAGTTTTGTTAAAAAGAATTATACTAAAGTTTATACTAATAAATTGATGTATTCGGAAATCACTGATTTAATAGATGAAGATATGACTATTTTTAATGAAGAAGAAATCGATATCGATGAATTTCATATTGAAATATTTCATACATCACATGATGCTAAAGGAAGTGTAGGGTATATTATTAGTGATAAAGATACATCTTTAGTCTATGTAACAGATACTGGTTATCTTAATAAAGATATCTTAAAGAAAATGAAAAATAAAAATATCTATATCTTTGAAAGTAATCATGATATCAATATGCTGATGACAGGACCATATCCTTTTACTTTAAAACAACGTGTTTTAAGTGATAAAGGACATATGTCTAATGAACTTGCAGGAGAATATTTAAAAGAAATAATTGGTAAAGATACAAAAGAAATAGTTCTTGCCCATCTATCAGAAATAAATAATACCGAAGAAATAGCGCTTGATACAGTATTCAAAATAATTAATAAAGATATTAAAATAATAACCGCTAAACAACATGAAACAATGGATTTAGGAGAAATATTATGTTTAAAATAATATGTATTGGTAAAATAAAAGAAAAATATTTACAAGAAGCAATAGAAGAATATCAAAAAAGAATAAGTAAATATACTAAATTAGAAATAATAGAATTACCAGATTATAATTATGATATTAAAAAGACTATTAAAGAAGAAAGTGATAATATTATGAAAGTTTTAAATAAAAATGATTATAATATATTGTTAGATATTAATGGTTCTTTATTATCAAGTGTCGAATTATCCAATAAAATAAATAATATCTTAATAAATAATAGTAATATTACCTTTATTATTGGAGGAAGTTTTGGAGTAAGTGATGAAATAAAAAGTATGGTAAATTATAAATTATCTTTTTCTAAAATGACTTTCCCTCATCAATTATTTAGAGTTATATTATTAGAACAAATATATCGTTCATTTAAAATAATAAATCATGAAGAATATCATAAATAGGAGGCTCTATGTCTTATATAAATACTTTTATGTGGTCTATTGCAACAGTTTTCTTAATAGGTTGTGGTTTATATTATACATATAAATTACATTTTGTTCAGTTTAATTTTAAAAAGATTTTAAAAAGTTTAAAAAAAGATAAAGAAAATGATGAAGGAATATCACCATTTAAAACATTAACCCTATCTCTTGCTGCAAGAATAGGTGTAGGTTCTCTAGCTGGTATTGCTTTAGGTATCTATAAAGGTGGTATTGGAGTAATCTTTTGGTTATTACTTTCAAGTTTAATAACACTACCTAATTCCTTTGTCGAAAGTGCTTTATCCGTATTATTCCAACATAAAAGAAAAAAAGAAGTCATAGGAGGTCCTTCTTTTTATATTGAAAAAGGTTTAAATAATAAAAAACTAGCCGTAATATATTCCATAATTATCTGTTTATGTTATTTAGGAGGTTTTCTAGCAATCCAATCTAATACGATAGCAACAAGTTTATATACTTATATTAATATTCCTAAAATTGTAACAGGTGTTATTATTTCAATAATTTCTTATATCATTATCTCGAAAGGTATTAAAAGAATCGCTAATGCCACCAGTATTTTAGTACCTATAATGGGAATAATTTATTTAATAGTATGTTTATATATTGTTATAATAAATATTGATATGATTCCTAGTATTATCATAAATATCTTTAAGGAAGCTTTTAACTTTAATACTATGAAATGGGGTATTATATCAAGTATTATTATTGGTATTCAAAGAGGAATATTTTCCACAGAAGCAGGTACAGGAACAGGAGCTATAGCAAGTGGATCATCATCAAGTATATCACCAACTAAACAAGGTTATATTGCAATGTTAGGTGTCTATTTCACTAGTTTTATAGTATGTTTTGGTACTGCTTTAATAATTATATCTAGTAATATTAATTTAAATAAATTTACTGATCCTAATGGTATTGAAATAACTTTAGAAGCATTAAATAATCATTTAGGTAATTTTGGAACTATTATTTTAATATTCTGTATCTTTTCTTTTGCTTTTTCAACGATTATTTCAGGTTATTATTATGGAGAAAGTAGTATTAAATATATAAAAGATGATATTAATAATTTTAATATTAAATTATTAAATATAATAATTATGGTAATTTTAATTTATGGAGCTATTATGACACCATCTAAATTATGGAATATTGTAGATATTGGTGTTGCTGTACTTGCAATAATTAATTGTTATGCCATGATTAAATTAAGAAATAAAGTAATAAAGGAGTATCAAAATGATAGGAAATGATTGGGATAATATCCTAAAAGATGAATTTAATAAAGATTATTTTAAAAAATTAATGTTAACCGTAAGAGATGAATATAATAAAAAAATAATATTTCCAAGAAAAGATGAAGTATTTAAAGCATTTCGTTATACACCATATCAAAATGTTAAAGTAGTAATTCTTGGTCAAGACCCATATCACGGTGATGGAGAAGCAGAAGGATTATCTTTCTCTGTTCCTAAAAATATTAAAATACCACCAAGTTTAATAAATATTTATAAAGAATTACATAATGATTTAGGAATAACTCCTCCTAATCATGGTAATCTATCTAGTTGGGCAAAAGAAGGAGTATTACTTCTTAATTCCGTATTAACTGTTATTAAAGATCATGCAGCATCTCATGAAGGTTTAGGTTGGGAAACATTTACTGATAATGTTATAAAATTAATAAATAAAAAAGATACCCCAGTAGTCTTTATTCTATGGGGAAGATTTGCAAGAAGTAAAAAGAAGTTAATAGATAATCCAATTCATTTAGTAATAGAATCAGCTCATCCTAGTCCCTTATCAGCTTATAATGGTTTCTTTAATTCTCATCCCTTTTCTAAAACCAATGATTATTTAATAAGCAAAGGGATAAGACCTATTAATTGGGAGATAAAGTAGAAAGTATTGATAAAAAATATATTTATAATTATGTTATAATAAAATAGAAAGTGAGTTGTTATTTATGGATATTTGGGAAGAAATGTATTTAAAAGCCAAAGAAGAATATCATCCAGAAGAAGTTTCACCATTTATAGATGCACATCATGTTGTTGCTGCTGTTCAAAGCGAAAGTGGTAAAATCTTTACAGGTTTTTGTATAGAAAGTGCCAGTGGTGTTATGAATTTATGTGCAGAAAGAGTTGCAGCTCTTAATATGTATATTAATACTGGTGAAACAGTAATTAAAAGAATGATTGCATTTAGAAGTGAACCACCTAAAGTAAATGGTGGTATGCCTTGTGGTGCTTGTAGAGAATTTTTAATGCAGTTATCTTATGAAAATAGAAATATGGAAATACTAACAGATTATGATAGTAGAAAAACTGTATTATTAAAAGATTTAATACCTAATTGGTGGGGAGATAAAAGATATAATAAATAATGTTTTATTTAGGGATAAAGAGATTATGTAGTCAAAGATGTGTTATTCCAACTTGAAAGAAAGTATTTAAGTATTGAAAATTAAATTCAATACTTTTTATTTTGACAAAACTAATGATAAATGGTAAATCATCATTAGATTTGTCAATAGTGTATAATGTGTAAATATAAAAATGTATAATAGTGAAAATTTAATAATTGTATGATATAATTTAAATATAAGTAGGTGAAGAAGTAATGGAGTATAAAACTATATCAATAAGAGAAGTAATTGAAAAAATAAATGACAAAGAGATGTATTTACCAGAAATACAAAGAGGATTTGTTTGGAAAGAAAAACAAGTAGAAAAATTATTTGAATCAATATTTGTAGGTTATCCTATAGGAACATTATTATTTTGGAAAACAACTAAGAAAGACATCAATAAAAATGAACTTGTTTTATATGATTTTATAAAGGACTTTCATGAAAGAGATAACAAGGATAATACTAAAGCTTCTCAAATATCATCTAATTATGAAAGCTATTATATTGTTCTTGATGGACAACAAAGATTATCATCACTTTATATAGGATTACAGGGGTCATTAGCTTATAAACTACCATATCTTTGGTGGAGTTCTGATTCTGCTTTTCCACAGAAAAAGTTATTCTTTAATTTAGATGCAGAAGGATTAGTTGATGATGAAGAAGATAATAAAATTCCATTATTTAAATTCTTTGATGTAAAGAAAGTACCAAAAGATAATATGTGGTTTGAAGTATCAAAAATTTTGCAATTTGAACAGTTATCAGAGATAATAAGTTATTCAAATGATAATAATTTAACATCTAATCAAATAAATAATTTAACAAAATTTTGGGGAATGATTAATTTGGAAAATCCTCCAATTATTCATTATTTAACAATACAAGATACAAACTATGATGATGTATTAAATATATTTGTAAGATTAAATTCAAGTGGTACACCTTTATCAAAACCAGATTTATTATTTTCCACAATGTTGTTAGATTGGAATGGTGGAAGAGAAGAAATTGAAAAACTAATTAAGAAAATAAACAATAAAGGTGATAAATTTAATTTTTCTAAAGATTTTATAATGAGAACATGTTTAGTATTATCAGGTGCATCCGTAAATATGAAAGTAGAATCATTTAAAAAAGATAAAATTGAATATATAAGAGATAATTTTACAAAAATATCAGATGCAATAGAAAAAGCTGTTGATTCGTTAGTTGAATTAGGTTATTCAAATGATAATATTTTATCTTATAACGCCATAATTCCGTATATATATTACATATACAAAGGAGGCTCAAATAAAGAAGAAAGTGTTAATGGATTAAGAAAATATTTAGCAATATCTTTCTTAAAAAATATCTATGGTGTTGCATCAAATTCTGCATTATCTAATACAAGAAACGCAATTGATAATTATAATTGTTCAAAGATGTCGTTTGATACATGTATTTTTGATGGTGTCCATTTAGTAGGAGATAGAGAATTTAAAATAACAAAGGAAGATGTTACATCATATATGGATAGAGAAAAAGGTTTATATACTTTCTATTTATTAACATTATTGTATCCTGATTTAAAATTAGGACAAATCAAGTTTCATCAAGATCATGTTCATCCATATGTTAGTTTTGATGAATTAGATTCAACGAAACTAACTGAAGAACAAATATTAAATTGGAAACAGATGAGAAATACACTGCCAAATCTACAGTTATTAGAAGGTAGTGAAAATGAATCAAAAAATCGAGATTCATTAACTGATTGGGTAAAAGCAGGTAACAAAGTTTTATATAGTGATGAAAATGAATCAACAGATTTATATAATTTTGAAAATTATTATAAAAAAAGAAAAGAAAATATGATTGAAAAGTTGTTAGAGATATTTGATTTAAAGTAGCTAATAAACGATAATTATAAAGAAATACTTTGTAATTAATGTTATAATAGATATTGAAGGTGATACTTAATGGAAGAATTGACTGAGAAAATAAGAAAATTTGCTGAAGAAAGAGATTGGTTACAGTTTAACACACCAGAAAATTTAGCAAAATCAATTTCCATAGAAGCAGGTGAATTACTAGAATGTTTTCAGTGGAATAATAATTACAATAAAGATGAATTAAAATATGAAATAGCTGATGTTATGAATTATTGTATATTGCTTTGCTCTCAAATTGGAGTAGATCCAAAGCAAATTATTTTAGAAAAAATGGAGATATCAGCAAGAAAGTATCCAGTAGAAAAAGCAAAGGGTAAAAGTACAAAATATACAAAATTGTAAGGAGTAATTTTATGGAAGTAGTAAATCCGATAATTCATTTAGTTCCGGATAATTTAAAAGGATTAAAGATTTTAAAAGATAGATTAGAATTGAATGACAAAGAGTCAGAATTAATTAATAATTTTCCTACTGTTTATATTCATAATTGGGAAAATAGTGAAAAATATGAGGTATATGTAGGAGAGTCAAATGATTTTTTTCAAAGAACGCAGCAGCATTTTGATAATGAAAATCAAAACCATAAATGGCAAAAAAATATTAAAGATAAAAATGCATCATTATATGTAATTGCTCATCCTGAATTTAATAAATCGATGACATTAGATGTTGAGAATAAACTAATTCATTATTTGAGTAGTTCAGTAAGTGTTGCCAAAGTTCATAATGCAAGAGGAAATCCTCAAAATAAATATTACCCATGTGAAGATTTTAACAAAATTTTCTCAAAAATATGGAGAATATTAAGAGATTATGATAGTAAATTATTTTTACCTGAAAGTGTAATTAAAGACTCTGCTATTTATAAAGCATCTCCACTACATAAATTAACCTTAAAACAGTTACATGCCAAAGAAATAATTATTGATAAAATTGGGGAATGTTTATTAAAGAATGATAAGCATCAACTTGTTTTTGTTCAAGGGGAATCAGGAACAGGAAAAACTGTATTAATGAGTAGTATTTTCTATGATTTAATTAACATAAGAGAGCATACTCTTGAAAAAAATCAATTTAAACAAAGTAAAATAGATTGTGCTATTGTTGTTAATCATCCTGAACAATTAGTAGTATATCAAGAAATAGTAAGAAAATTAGATTTATCTAGTAATGGGGAAAATATAGTATATAATCCAACAACAATAATAAATTTGTTTAAGGATAAGAAAAATTCACCAAAAAAGAGAGATAAAATATATGATGTTATTTTTGTTGATGAAGCACATTTATTATTAACACAAAATAATCAATCATTTACTGACAATAATCAATTAAATGAATTATTAAAATATGCCAAGGTTGTAGTCGCAATGTTTGATAAAAAACAGATTCTATCATATGAACAATATAAAGATGATAAATTAATTGGAGAATATATTGATTATGCAAAGTCAAATGATTCATTTATTGAATTAACAGATCAATTACGAATGATGTGTAATAAAAAGGTTTTAAATTGGATAAAAGCATTTATTAATGATGGAAAAGTAGAAAAATTAACAAAATATCGAGGTAAATATGATATAAAAGTGTTTGATGATCCATCAAAATTAGAAAAAGCAATAAAAAATAAAGCAAGTAATGAAAAAACAAGACTATCTAGAATGGTTGCAACATATGATTGGCCATATATTCGCGATAAACAATGTGAAAATGATAAATACTGGAGTGTTAAAATTGATGATTGGAAAAAACCATGGAATGGAGAATATCTCAGATTTTTTTCACCAAAAGAAAAAAAGATAATTAAAGGTTTAGCATGGGCGGAACAACCACAAACTATAGATGAAGTTGGTTCTACGTTTACAATCCAAGGTTTTGATTTAAATTATGTAGGAGTGATAATAGGACCATCAGTTAAATTTAAAAATGGTAAAATTGATTATTATTCATCATTCAGTTGTAATAGAAAAGCAAAATACCGAAGAACTTTAGAAGATGGAAGTAAGATAAATCTTTCTGAAGAATTATTAAAAAATGAACTAGGAGTTTTAATGACAAGAGGAGTTAACGGATTGTACATATATGCCTGTGATAAAGATTTAAGAGAACAACTAAAAAAATGTGTTTAAAGGAATTTTTGTGCAATGGAATAATATCATAGTAATGCAAAAGAAATAATATCATTCTTATATAAAAAAAGAGTATAATGAACTCTTTTTTTGCTTCTTTGGATAAATAAGTATGTTTAGTTTTCGCTTTCTATTATTTTTTCTATTTCATTTCCAATTTTTTCAATTACGCCAACAACTAATGCATTGCCCATCATGAAATTTCTTTTTTTATCAGTCATACCAGTATTTGTCCAATTATCAGGAAAGCCATTAATTCTTTCGCATTCAATTGGGGTTAGTAGTCTAATTTTCTTTGTTAAATAATCTTCAACTATATGAGTAGTTCTACTTATTCCACCTTCGCTAGTAAGCATTGTTCTAGCAGGTGCTTCTAAATTATCTGGACAAGGCATAGTACCTTCAGAATAAAAGTATTCTTCTCCATTAGGCTTAACTCTTGGTATTCTTTTATTTCCTTTTAAAAACTCGAATTTCTTGTAAGCTTCATCACTTAAGAAAAACTTTTCATCAACTTTTTCATGTTGAATTATTTTTTTTAGTGGATAAATATCATTACAATTATAAATGACTTTTGAAGTATATACTTTACCATTTATCATAATACCTGCATTATAAAATTGTGCCCTAAATTTATCACTTACTTCAACTAAATCTTTAAATGAATCTTTTGATAAATTTGCAGTATTGAATTCAAGTTCTTCATCTTTAATTGGAAATTGTTTAACGAACATTCCATCTTTAAATATGATATCCTTTGGATTACTTTTAGAAAGTGATTTATAGTATTTAGTTGATTTATGATATGCAAATATAAAAACTCTTCTTCTTTTTTGTGGAAGGCCATATTCTCCAGCATTTATAACCCGCCATTGAACAGCATAACCGTTGTCTAAAAAGCTTCTTAAAATAATTCCAAAGTCCCTTCCACGTTGTTTAGCAGGGGAAAGTAATAATCTATCAACATTTTCTAATAGAACAAATGGTGGCTTTTTGGCTTTTAATACATCATTTATGGCCCACCATAATACGCCTTTTTTTCCATCTATGCCTTTACTGTTTGAAAGTGTTTGAGCAACGGAATAATCTTGACATGGAAATCCACCAACTAAAAGTGTATGATTTGGAATTTTCTTTTTATCTACTTGAAAAATATCAACATTACTAGCATCTTTATTACCAAATCTTTTAATATAACATTCAAAAGCTTCTTGTGTTTTAGTTGCTGGTTCCCATTGATTAGCCCACACAAATTCCCAATTTCCATTTTCTTTAACTTTATCTTTAACAAGTGTAACTTTATTTAGACCACATCTAAATCCACCAACACCAGCAAATAGTTCCACTACTGTTTTTTTCATAAATGTACCTCCATGTATTGTTTCTTAACACTAAATATATTATAATATATTTATTAAAAAAGATCAATATCTTATATATTATTTTACACTATTTTAATTCGTAAAACAAGATCTGAAAGGTATATTTTGTATGAAAACTGAAATGATTAGTAATAGGCTACCTGAAAACCTAAAAAAGAAAAAGAAAATGAGAATAAGAGAAGCAAAATCTTTTTGCAAAGAAAGACGTAAAATAAAAAAAAGGCGTAAGGTGGTTCTAGATATGATAAATGGTAACAAGGTTTATTTTGCTCTTCCTGGGAAAGACTTGAAAAAACACTATTATGATATGTCTCCTGTTATAGAAAATAAGTTTGAAGATTATCCATTTGAAAAAATCTGGGATGATATGGTAAATATATCTATTATTCTTGGTGATGATTTATTTAAAAAAGTACTTGTAATATTGTATAGAATGGCATATTTAATTGATTATGATATAGTGGATGGATTGGTTAGATTTAATCCTAATGATGAAATAAAAAATACTATTTTTATGGTTCAAAAAGAAATTGATAAAAATAAATTGGATTATAATTTTGAAGAAATGCTTACATTTATTGATTTATTATCATGGAATGAAGATATGCGATATAATTATAAAAAAATAAAAAAGAAAAGGGGAAGAGTTAAATGTATATATGGAATTATGAGAGTAACAGCAACATATCGTGATTTTTATTTATCGATAGTAAATGGAAAAAAGATTGATATAAGACCACTATACGAATTGACTCAAGCATTTGTCAGAGGTCACGGTATGGTTGATTGGAAAGAGGATGACTTATTTAATTATTTAAGTCAATATTTGATTAAATAGGGTAAGTTTGTAGGTGTTTTATGAAAAAAGGTAGAACTTATAATAGACTAGAAATTGAATTGATATCAAAATCTGCAATTGGTAAATCAATTAATGACATTATGAATGAAGAAGTTATTACTATTGAAGATGAAAAAGTGGCTAATAAAGGCGGATTAGGTCAATTAGTTGAACAGTATTTATTTGGAATAGAAACAAATAGTGATTCAGAACCAGATTTTATGCCTGCTGGTATTGAGTTAAAAGTTACGCCATATAAAAAACTAAAAGATGGTAATTTATCTGCTAAAGAAAGACTTGTATTAAATATAATTGATTATATGACTGAATATAAAAATGATTTTAAATCAAGTCATTTTTGGTTTAAAAATAATACTATTCAATTATTGTGGTATTTATGGGAACCAAATAAAGATAACAAAGATTTAAAGATTACTCACGAAAAATTATTAGAATTAGCTCAAAGTGAAGATTTAAAACAAATAGAAGAAGATTGGAATTATATAATTAAGAAAATAAAAAAAGGTAAAGCACATGAAATATCCGAAGCAGATACGATGTATTTAGGTGCATGTACAAAGGGCGCAAATTCAAGTTCAGTTCGTGAGCAACCTTTTAGTGATATTCCTGCTATGCAAAGAGCCTTTTGTTTTAAAAACTCTTACATGACTCAATTAGTAAGAAAATATATTGGTAATTATTCAGATGTAGAGAAGATACTTAAAGGTACAACAAATACATTTAATGAATTTGTTAATGATGTTATTAGTAAATATAAAGGTAAAACTCAAAAAGAATTAATGAAGGAATTTAATATTGATTCCTCTGCTAAAAGTATTAATAGTATGATAATAAGTAGAATGTTTAATGTAAAAAGTAAACTAGGAGAAACTGAAGAATTTCAAAAAGCAAATATTATTCCTAAAACAATTAGAATTGAAGAAAATGGAAGAATTAAAGAGTCAATTTCATTTCCAGCGTTTAAGTTTACTGATATAGTAAATCAAGATTGGGAAACCTGTGATTTAAGAGAAGAATTAGAAACAACCAAGTATATGTTTTTTGTATTTAAAAAAGAAAATAATGATTATGTTTTTAAAGATATTAAATTATGGAATATGCCTGAAATGGATATTGAAATATCAGTTATGGATATGTGGATAAAGACATATAATACAATTAAAACTGGTAATATTGTTAAATATATAAAAAATGGTAAAAGAAAGACTAACTTTGTTGGTTTGAGAGAAAATGAAGTGTGTCATGTAAGGCCTCATGGAAAAAATGCTGCTGATACATACAAACTTCCTGTTCCAGATAAATTAACAGGTGCAACAAGTTATACAAAACATTGTTTTTGGATAAATAATTTATATATAAAAAAAATATTTGAGGAATTTAATGGAGGTCTTAATATTGAATAATAAAGTAACGTTTGAAGATGTTGTTAATGGTAAATGCAAAAAATTAATTATTGATTGTATATATGAAAATAAGCAGCCAAATAAAGATATGAGTTGTAGAGTTTTACCAAAGCTTATGAAAGTGCAAAATACTGGTGGATTTAGACCTATAGGTGAATATAAGAATAATTTTGCAGTAAAATATGTAGTTTTATATTCAACAGGAGAAGATATTTATTGGCAAGATGATTTAGATGAGGAATTAGGTCTATTTATTTACTATGGAGACAATCAACGAGCTGGTAGAGATATATTAGATACAAAATTAGGAGGAAATTTAATTTTACAAAAATCTTTTGAACTTGCTTGTTCTAATAATATTGAAGATAGAAAAAAGATTCCTCCATTTTTCTTATTTCAAAAAGATGAAAATGCTAATGTTAAATTTTCTGGATTATTAGTTCCAGGATATAAAAATATAAACGAAAAAGAATGGCTAACTGCATTATGGGCAAAGAGAAATGAAGGTGGACGCTTTCAAAACTATAAAGCCATGTTCACAGTTTTAGATACTGAAGATGGATCCATAGCAAATCCTAATAATGCATCAATAGATTTGCAATGGGTAAATGATTTGCTAGAAGGAAAAGGATATGAAAGTGAACATGCACCAAAAGCATGGAAAAATTGGATAGATAAATGTGTATACAAACCATTAACTGTTAATGTCGATTCTAGAATTAGAACAAAAGAAGAGCAATTACCAAAAGAAAAAAATAAACTTGAAATGCTACAATATATCCATGACTATTTTTATAATAAAGACAGAAAATCTGATGCAAGTGATTTTGAACCATTTGCAATAGCATTAACAATACTTGCAGATACAAATATTATTAGTTGTGATAATACAAGACCATCTAAAGATGGTGGAAGAGATGGAATTGGTGAATATAGAATAATGAATGGTTTAAACCAAGCATTAAAAACAGTTTTTGCTGTAGAAGCTAAGTGTTATGATTTAAATAATTCAGTTGGTGTGAAAGAAACAGCAAGATTGATATCTAGAATAAGACATAGACAATTTGGAGTATTTGTTACTACATCATATGTGGATATACAAGCATATAAAGAAATAATCGAAGATAATCATCCAATTGCTATTATAGCTGGTATAGATATAATAGATATTTTATTTCAAAATGAAATTACTGATTTAGAAAAATTAAAAGAATATTTAAGCAATAATTTTCCTAAAGATAATGATGGTTAATATGGATAAATATGGTATAATAACTGTAATAAAAAGGGCGTTAGTACAAGCTTTTACAAGAAGTTTTTGTATTGGCGTTTTTTTTGAAAGGAAGTGTCTATATGTCTGAGAAGAGAAAAAAATCTAATAAAATATCAATATATTTAATTAAGGAAGATATTAACTATAATCAAATATTAAAAGAGTTTGCTTATAATCATGTATTAAGGGAGGACAAAAATTCAGTAACATACTATTCTCCCACAAGATATAATAGACCAGATTGGTTAACATCGTATTTTAAGTATTCAGAAGACATTAATATTAGTAATTCTCATGCACAGGTAATATCTATTCATAAAATATTAATAGATGGTAAGGAAAGAATTTTTGCAATTCCTTTTGGTAACGGTAAATATTTATTAAATGATGATGTAATAGAAGAACAATTTGGTATTAAAATACTTCTTAATAGTGTTCCAATTGATGGTTTTAGACAATTAGTTGTTGCTAATTATGGTGGAGACCATAGAATAAAAAATGAGCAAACTCCTAAAAAAACAAATATTAATGAATTTGGATTTGATATTTTTAATGATTTTGTAAGAAGGGCAACAGCTAAAAGTGAAGAAGAAATTTTTAATAATAATACTATAACAGGTGGAGATTTATTAAGTGTATCTGTCCCTGTTACAGTTGAAAATGTTAATGAATTTTTAATTTTATGTTATGAAAGATATAATAGTGATAAATATAAAGAAAACTTTAGTTGGCTTGATAATATAAGAGAAGTTAAAGAAAAAAGTATAAGACAAAAACTAAATGATAAATTAGTAATGGTTATAAATAATAAAGAATTTGACAAAGTATGGGCTGCAGTTCCAGAAATTGTAGAATGGGAAAAGATACTTGATTTCAGATTTAATATATCAAAAGAAGGTTATGATGATATTGAAATTCAAAATATTATAGAATTGTATAAAGACCAAACTGTAACAAATGTAACTTCACTAAAAAGTAAAAAAATTTATGCTATGTCTATGAATGATAATAAAATATTATATGATTGGACTATTTTCAATTGTTTAATTGGTGAAATAGAATTTGAAGGAAGTGCATATTGTCTGAATTTTGGAAAATGGTATAAGGTTAATAAATCTTTTGTTGATACTACTAATAATTATTATGAATCAATTAGGCTATCTAATATATCATTTCCAGATAGTAATAGTGAAAGGGAAGATGAATATAATCAAAGATTATGCAGTAGCATTGGTGGTTCTATACTAATGGATAAGAAAACAGTCAAAACGAAAGGAATGGGAAAAGGATCAATTGAAGTATGTGATGTATTAACAGCTGAAAAACAATTAATTCATGTTAAAAAAAATGGTGGGTCAAGTTATTTAAGTCATTTATTTAATCAAGCTGCTGTATCTGGTGAAATGTTACTTGATAAAGGATTTAGGGAAGAAATTAATAAAGAATTTAACGAAAGTATATTTAATGATAGTTTTATGCCACATAATTATACAATTGTATTAGCAATTATTACTAATAGTAATACTGAGAGACCTAAAATTCCATTTTTTAGTAAAGTATCCATTCAATATGCAATTGATGGCTTAAAAAGAAAAGGATATAATGTTGAAATAAAAAATATTTATAATAAATAGATAATTAGTGTTTACAGGTAATTATATTTAAAAAGCATATATAGTTACAAATGTATATATGTCTTCTTGCTGAATTTTTACATGCATTTTTTTTAGAATAAACTATACATAATTAGTAAAGTATGTTTATTTAAAATAATCAAATTCTTAACAATCATATAAAAAATATGTTAAAATAAAATTAACAAATAACTAAAGGAGAGAAATATGGGATTTTTTGATAGTGATAATGAAGAATTAGAAGAAAGAATGAATAATTTAGATCTTGAAGATTGGCAAAAAGATCTAGTAAGAGAAGGAAAGTATGATCCAGAAAACTTCGAAGAAGATGATAGTGAAGATGAAGATGACTATTATCATGAAGATGATGAATAATGCTTATTATTAGGTGATATTATGCAAGATTTTATAAATAAATTAAATAGTGCTTTATTATCTAGTCCTTGGTATTGGTTATTATTAATTACATGTGGCATTATTATATTTGTTGGTATTAAATATGGTGCTAAGATAATAGGTTTCTTTGGTGAACATTGGACTAAACAATCTCTTAATGTATTAGATAAAAATAAATATATTTTATTAAATGATATAATGATAGAAGTTAATGGAAAAACACATCAAATAGATCATATTGTATTATCTAAATATGGCATATTTGTTATTGAAACAAAACAATATAATGGTTATATCACTGGAAGTAAATATGACAAGAAGTGGGTGAGACATTTAAAAGGAAATAATGTAATTTATTATACTAATCCTATAAGACAAAATTATGGTCATGTAAAGGCTATTTGTGAATTATTAAATATAAGTGAAGATAAAGTATTTAATATAGTCTGTATACCAAGTAAGAATGTTAAATTAGATATAAAACATGATGGTGAAGTTACAACAGGTTTAACTATTAATGATAAAATAACTTCTTATAAAGAAGAAATAATAGATAATATCGAAGAATTAAAAAATAAAATAGTTATTAACAATATTGTGGATAAAGATAAAAGAAAAGAACATATTGAAAATATTAATGTTACTAAAAAAGAATTTAGTAATGATATTTGCCCAAAATGTGGTGGTAAATTAGTAGAAAGAAATGGTAAGTACAGTAAATTTATTGGATGTTCTAATTATCCCAAATGTAGTTATACAAGAAAAATATAAATTTAATGTATAATAATGTTTAAAAGGAGTGAATAATATGGATGTAAAAGAAATATTAATAAAAGGAAAATTAGTATTTCCAGATGATAGAAATATTGTATTTAAAACTAAACAAGATGTTTGCGAATTATTTGGAATTAATGCTGTAAAACGAGGATATCAAGAACAATCATTTTATAAATTGAATGAAGAAGAATGTATATGGCTTGTTAAAGATAGCATAGAATTTGAAAATGGTTATATTGATGAATTTTATCCCGACTATATTAAAGAAATTCGTGAATATAATCAAAGAGAATTTGTATTATCAGTATTACCAAAAACAAATGAAAAAAGGTATGTCTTTTTAAAAACATCTAAAGGATATGAATTTTTTGGTACATATATGCTTGATGTTGATAGAACAAGAAAATCTTTAGAAACAGATATTCCAACGAGATATTGGAATAAGATTTCTAATGAAGTGAATTTTAAATAATATACAATTTTTTATAATAAAAGTAGGTGATATAAATGTATGAATTTAAAACAAATAAAATATTAAAAAAGGATTTTGTTACTTTAAATGAAGATGATATTATGTTTATTACTAATCCAGGAAGAATGGGAGATGAAGATGGTATAACATTTATTATAAAAAAAGATAAAGAATTAATAGTTTATCGAATAGATGGTTTGATGTATCAAAAAGAAAAAGATATTTATCTAAAAGATGTAGAAGAACAATTTCCAAAGTGGTTTGAAAGATGGAAAAATTGGAATAATGAAAATTATCAAGGTAAATGTCAATACATATATATGGGATTTGGTAATGGATTAAGTATCGATAATTCTATTTATGATGAATTTAAACCTTTTCTAGAAAAAAGAATAGAAAGTTATTTAGAAAAGTATAGTAAAGAAGAAAAAGAAAAATACCAGTTTGCGGCTGTTATGAATGTTTGGAGTAAGGCTTTAACAGATATGGCTAATGAAAAAAAATATGTACTAAAGTAGCATAAATAAAAAATATATGTTATAATATAATTAATCTTATAAAGAGAGATGGAGGGACTAGCCCAATGAAATCTCACCAACCTATTAAATTAGGTGGTAAAGCTAGATCTATAAGGTAACATCAAGTAATAAAAATATATTTATACTTAGAGTTATCTCTAAGTATTTTTTATTAATAAAAAACTTCTTTATAAGATTAGAAAGGAGGATATATGAGAACCCAATTCATTGTACAAGAATCTAATAAAACAAAAAGAGAAGAATTTTATAATTATATTAATGAAACATTTGATTTAGATATTTGTTATCCATATGATAAAGAATTATTTATTAAAAGTAATTTCCCTTTTGTTATAGATTTTAAAGAACATAGTTTATGGATATGTGAAAGTATTACGTGTTGTGCCTGTGCAGCAATGGCAAAAATAATAATTAATATTGAAGAATTTAAAAATCAATTAGAAAAAAACAAAATTCTTAATAAGAATATCAAAAAATATGTTAAAATAAAATTAACAAATAACTAAAGGAGATTATTATTGGATTTGGTAATGGATTAAGTATTGACAATTCTATTCATGATGAATTTAAATCTTTCCTAGATGGTATAAAACATTTTTTTAACAATACAAATTATTTAATAAATTATCGTTATTTCCTGATGGGAGCATTTAATTGTGCTCTCATTTTTTCTAGTAATTACAAGTGTTTGCTATGATTAGTATTGCTAAATATTTTTAAGTACAGGAAAATTTAATTTTAAAAATAGTTCATTGAAGAAAGGTGTCAAAACATCAAAATTCTCAATGAGTTTTGATAATTAAACTGAAAATCTTAAATTGAACAATATTTAATATATTGACATTGATACGGATAAATGATATAATATCCGTATCAATGAACAAAGAGGTGAATTTATGGATTTTATGACTAAAGAGGAGTTTATCAATGAAAGTAATATAGAAATCATTCAAAAACTTATGGAAAGAAATAATGGATATATCACTGCAAAAGAACTTGAAGATTTTGATATAAGTAGAAATTATCTATCTATTATGACTAAAAAAAATATGATAGAAAAAGTTGCTAAAGGAATTTATATAGATTCTGCTAAAATTGAGGATGTATATTATGTGCTTAGTGCTAGTACACCAAAAATAATTTATTCACATATGACGGCACTTTATTTTCATAATCTTTCAATTAAAGCACCAGATAGTTCTTTTGATATAACTGTTACCAAAAAATATAATAATTCTAAGCTGAAAAAACATAATGTTTTTTATGTAGATGATAAATTTTATAATCTTGGAGTTACCGAGGTTCTAACCCCGTATGGAAATAAGGTAAAATCATATGATATTGAAAGATGTATATGTGATATAATTCGTTCTAAAAAGAGAATGGATCTTGAGCATGTTAAGTATAGTATTAGAGAATATATAAAAAGAAAAGATAAAGATCTTATTAAACTTTCTAAATATGCTGATAAAATGGGAATAAAAAAAGAAGTAATGGATTTTGTGGAGCTATTTTATGAATAGTATGCAAGTTAAAGACAAATTAAAAAATATAGCAATTAAGCGAAATCTTGATTTTAATATATTACTTCGTTTATATATGTATGATAGATTTATAGAAAGATTAGCTGTAAGTAAGTATCGTGATAATTTCATTTTAAAAGGTGGTTTTTATTTAAGTACACTATTTGGATTAGAAAGTCGTTCTACTAGAGATATTGATACTGCAATTAAAGATGCCAATTTCACTAAAGATAATGTTGAAAAGATGATTAAATCAATTATTTCAATAGATATAAATGATGGTGCCTTAATAAACTTTATAGAGATTGGTAATATACGTGAAGAAGATCAATATGGTGGTTTTAGAGTAATTTTAAATGTCAAAGTCGACACAATTAGAGAAAACTTTCAAATTGATATAGCCACAGGTGATCCCATTACTCCAAAACCAATTGTGTATAAGTATCATCCAATATTAGGTGATAGCTATGTTAATGTATGGTCATATAATATTGAAACTGTTATAGCTGAAAAGTTAGAAACAATTCTAAGAAGAGCGGAAGCTAATAGTAGGATAAGAGATTATTATGATTTATATTTAATATACACAAAAGGATGGAACGATGTTAAAATTAATAATCTACGTAAGGCTATAGATAAAACATTTGAAAAGAGAAATTATAAAGGTAATATTGAAGAAACAATAGTTATAATAAAAAACAGCAAAATAATAAGAAGTCGATGGGATTTTTATAAGAAAAAATATGAATATGCAAATGACATAGATTATGATGAAATCATAAAATGCATTGAAGCAATAGTAAAGGTGATAATACCTATAGTAGTATAGGAAATTTTGTATGAGTTGTATATTTGATTTGATTAGAAAAAAAGTGAATTTAAAATTAACAATGTGAAATTGAGTAAATTTTAATTTTGGATGAGATAATGTGTGAAAAGGAGTAAATCTATGGATGATTTTATAACCGAAGAATTAATACAAAGTATTAAAGAATTACAAAAATTATATGATATCGCTTATTATGAAATAAAAGAAAAAGTAGATTATATTATCAAAAATAAAATAACTAATGAATATATCATCGAACATATGTATGATGAAATAACCAATATTCCAACAGATAAGTGTTATGAATTATTCATTTATTTCTCTAAATATGTAGCATCATTTAATATGGATATTGTTAAAGATTATATAGACATTTATAATGAAATATATGATCCTATTGAAAAAGATAAAATATTAAAAAAAATTAAATAAAAAAATAAGTCATTTAGTGTAAAAATGACTTTTCTTTTTATTTAAGATTAGTTATAATTGTATATGATAGGAGAGTTAATAATAAAGTTAACTACCTGGAAATATTCATTTATTTTAAATCATCTTTTGAGTGTATAGGAGAATGTTATGGAAGAATTAAAAAAAGAACAAGACACAAACAAAGATACAATCGAAAATGAAGAAGAAGTAATTAATAAACTTCTAGAAATAATTAAAAAAGAGAAAAATATCTCTGAAGTATCAAAACTCATTAATAAAAGTGAATTTGAAATACTTGGTATGCTACATACCTTAATTAAAAATGGTCAAAATATTATTGTTAAGCAATATGATGATGGATTTCATTTATTAAATAAAGGGGATCAAGCTAAAGATAATAAAGAAAAATATACTTTTCATACAGATAATTCTCATGAATTTAGATTTGTTGCGATATCAGATACTAGACTTGGTTCTAAATCACAACAATTATCTATTTTAAATGATATTTATAAAAAAGCAATGGAACAAGGTATTCATAATGTTATTCTTTGTGGAAATATATCTGCAGGACTTAAACCTATTACTGATACCGAATCTAATTTTATAGATGATACCCAAGCTCAAATAGATTATATTGTAGCTAATTATCCTAAATATGAAGGTATTAAAACATACTTTATTCTAGGTAAAGAAGATACTAAACATCTTGTAATTAATGATACTAATATTGGAAAAAGAATATCCGAACAAAGAGATGATTTAATTTATTTAGGTAATAATATATGTGATGTCACAATTGATAAAGTTAATATGCAAGTAATAAGTTCAAGACTTAATAAAACCTATACTATTTCTTATAGACCGCAACAAACCATTGATGCTTATCGTAGTGAAGATAAACCTGATATTTTATTATATGGTGGACTATTGCAAATGGAAAAATTTACTTATCGAGGAGTAAATTGTATTTCAGTACCATCTATCGTAGCTACTGATAAAGAAATGAAAACCAAGAGATATGCTAATACCATAGGAGCATGGTATGTTACAGTAGAAACTGATGATAAAGGTAAATTAAAAAGTATTAATGCCATAGATTCTCCATATTATGTAAGTAATAAAGAAGATTATAAAGGAACTACTATTAATGTTTATTCATCTAATAAACAACCAATTAACTTTGATAATGCATCTATTGAAACAGCCCTAAAAACATTAAAATATGTGAAAAATGGTATGCCAATAGAAACCTTTATTGCCAAATTTAATATAAGTTATAAAGAATTACAAGGACTATTACATATTTGGGAATATTGTGGAAAGAAAATAGAACTTGTTCAAGAAGGTAGTGAAATTGTCTTTAAAAGAAATGTTCAAAAAAAATATAATTATAGTAAACCTAATTTAGATGATTTAACATGTACCGAAATATTAGTTGTTTCTGATACGCATTTTGGTAATATTCATAATCAGTTACATATCTTAAATGATTTATATCAAGAAGCATACAATAGAGGTATAACAACAGTTTTACATGTAGGTGATATGACTGATGGAAATTATCCAAATAGACCAGAAAATCCAAGACAACAATTTCTTCATGGATTTGATGAACAAGTAGGATATGTTGTTGATAATTATCCTTTAATTGATGGAATGACTACTTATTATATTTTAGGAAGTCATGATGAATCCCATTATAAAAATGGTCAATCTACAGTCAATAAATGGATTAGTGAAACAAGAGATGATATGAAATATCTTGGTCAAGATAAAGGAGAAATAACTATTAATAAAGTAAAATATGTTTTAGATCATCCAGGTGGAGGTTCAGCACAATCCCTTTCATATAAACCCCAAAAAAGAATTGAGATTATTGAATCACACATGAAACCTAAAATACTACTTATTGGTCATTATCATAAAAGTTATCATTTCTTATATCGAAATATTCAATGTATTCAAGTACCAGCTTTATGTGGAAAAACCCAATTTCAACAAAAACAAGGTTTAATAAACTCTGTTGGTGGATATTTCTTAAAAGTATGGTCTGATAAAAATGGTAATATTCAGTATATGGAACCAGAAGAAGTATTATTTGAAGAAAAAGATTTATGGGATGAATGTGGAAAAGATAAATCAAAAGTAAAAAAATTAGTTATTAATAAAGGAATATATTAATTAATGGCAACAACTAAGGATTATAAAGATTATGTATTAGAAGAATTAAATATCTTAGATAATATTGCATATAAACCAATGATGGGAGAATATCTTCTATATTATAATAAAGTCTTATTTGGGGGAATATATGATAATAGATTATTAATAAAAAAGACTAATAGTAATCAAAAATATCATTTATCTGAAGTAGTTCCCTATGCTAATGCTAAAAAAATGTATTTATTAGATACTGATAATAAAGAATTACTTAAAGATATTATTCTAGATACATATAAAGATTTAAAATAAAAATATACCGCGCGGTATATTTTTTTAGTCATGAAAATCATAAAATAATAAATAAATATTAACAAGTCCAGCAATACCAACTAAAGTATAGATAACTCTTGATAACATACTACCAGTACCAAAGATAGTATCTACAAGGTTAAAATCAAATACACCAATTAATCCCCAAACAATAGCACCTATAATAGTTAGTACTAAACATGATTTTTGTAATGTTTGCATAATTCCTCCTTTTACTATTATGATAAACAAAATTTTTAAAAATATTCATGAATAATTAAAAAAGACAATAATATAATTAAATGAAAAGTGAGGTTATATGAAAAAATATTTATTTCTATTTTTATTATTTGGATGTTTAATTTTATCAGGATGTGGGAAGAATAATAAAGTAAATGTTGTTAATGATTTAACTAATAAAATTAATAATTTAAAAACTTATTCCCTAAATGGAAAATTAGAAGTTGTAAATAATGATGATGTCTTTACATATCATGTTGGAGTAAACTATAAAGATAAAGATTTTTATAGGGTATCTTTAAAAAATATGGCGAATAATCATGAACAAATTATTTTAAGAAATGACGATGGGGTTTATGTTGTTACACCTTCTTTAAATAAAAGTTTTAAATTCCAAAGTGATTGGCCATATAATAATTCTGGCGCTTATATCTTAAAAAATATTGCTCAAGATATGAAAAATGATAGTGAGACAACTACTGAAGAAAAAGATGGAGAATATATTATCACAAGTAAAGTTAATTTTCCAAATAATCCAAATTTAGTTAAACAAAAAGTAACTGTTGATAAAGAATTAAATATCAAAAAAGTTGAAATTCAAAATAATGATGGCATAAGTTTAATGACATTTACTTTAGAAGATGTTAATTATAAACCAACATTTGATGAAACATATTTTGAAATAAATAGTATTATTAATGAAAATGAAGAAACCCAAACTAAAGAAACAGAAACAACAAGTACTATTGATGATATAATATATCCTTTATATATACCAACAGGAACTAAATTAACTGATGAAGAAAAAGTAAGTAAAACCAATGGTGAAAGAGTAATACTAACTTTTGGAGGAGAAAAACCATTTACTTTAGTTGAAGAAACCACGAATAAAGAAAGTGAATTTACTGTAGTTCCAACATATGGAGAACCATACTTATTAATTGATACTGTAGCAGCTTTATCTAATAATTCCATAAATTGGGTAAGTAATGGTATTGAATACTATATAGTAAGTGATGTAATGAATCAAAATGAATTAATAGAAGTAGCTAAATCCGTAAATGTAATATCTGTTTTAAAATAAAAATTTATCCACAAAAAAGTGGATATTTTTTTATAAGTATTTTGTATTGAAATAATTTTAGGTTGGAAGTGAAATGCACGTTTTTTTCGTGCAGTTAAAAAATAATATTATCTTTGCAAAAAGTAATGTGTATAAAATACTAATATCTATTATATTAAAATTTAGCATTTATATTTTCAAATTATCAATTGAATTAACTTGTAATTCTTGTATAAAAATATTGTATATAACCTTTAAAAATGGTATAATATAGACATATTTTAGATAAGTAGGAGGTGTCTTTATGAGAATAGTTTTAATGAATAAAAATACAAAAGTATTAGATGCTGATTATGATTCAGCCACTGGTGCATTTATTAAAATATTTGAAGTTTATAATATAGATTATGCGCCTTATATTTTGAAAAGTTTCTATATAGAAAATGACATTAATGATACACCATTTAGAGCAAATCTTAGTGATTGGTTTAAAGGAAGAGGTATTCCTTCTTGGCGCGATAAGTTAGATTTACTACTTCATAGATTAAATATAACAACACCTTCTGAATTATTAGATAAAGCTTTTGGTTTATCACTATCTGATCAATATTGGATTAAACCATATGATTTAAAAATAAATTATGATGATATTAACTTCTTTGATAATGATTTTGATTATTCAGAGTTTATGGAAGCCTCCCTTTCTTTAAATAGTAAGACTATCACAAGTGGCAAATCTCTTAAAACACCTAATAATACAACTGATGGTATGTTAAAAAAAGCTTGGATAATTGAAGATGGAACAAGATATTTATTAAAGGGTGGATATAAAAATGAAATATTACAACCATTTAATGAAGTACTAGCTAGTATGATTTGCGAAAGACTTGGTTTTGACCATGTCACATACACTCTTGATACTTATAAAGATTTGGTTGTTTCAAAATGTCCTTGTTTTATAAATCGTGATACGGAACTTATTACAGCATATCAGATACGCAATAATATGAAAAGAAATGATAATATCGAAGATTATGAAGACTATATTAAAGTATTAGAAAAAGAAGGAATTAAGGATGCTAGGATAAAACTAGAGAATATGTTTATCTTAGATTTCCTCATAATGAATGAGGATAGACATTTAAATAACTTTGGTATTATAAGGGATGTTAATACTTTAAAGTGGCTTGATGTCGCTCCTATTTTCGATAATGGAATGGCACTTAATATTGAGTATTATGATGAAAATGAAGTAATGATAAGCGGACATGGTAGGTTCTTCTATGAAGTTAAACCATTCGATGAAATTATTAAAGTAGTTAAAAATCCTAAAAGAATAGATATTACTAAATTAGATGGTGTTGTTGAAGAATTTGATGAACTATTACATAAATATCAATATATTACACATATTTCTGATGAAAGAATACTAAGGCTTTGTATACTTTTAAATAGACAAATAAATAAACTAAAAGAAATAATAAAAAAAGATAGTTAAAATGAAAGTACAAAATTTATCCACAAAAAAGTGGATATTTTTTTATAAAAATAATTTTAAAAAAAATTTTACTTTTTAATATTCATTTAAGATTTGTATTTTATTATTATTGCTGTGAAGGAAAAATAGTCATATGATTTTCACAGTAATAATGAAAAGGAGGAATTTTATAAGAAAAAATGTTAGAAAATTAAAAAAATAATGTATAATATAATTAATAAAAAATAAAAGAAGGGAGAAGATTTAATGAAAGATAAAATTATGTTATTTATAATTGGATTATTAACAGGAGCTGTCCTTGCAACAGGAGCTTTTTATGCATATAGTAAAATTAATAGTTCAAACAATAACCAAACTAGTATGAATGGAGGAACACCACCAAGTATGCCAAATGGGCAACCACCAGAATTACCTAGTGGAGAAAATGGACAACCACCAGAAATGCCAAATAGTAACAATTCACAAAATAATACTGAAACAAATAATAATTAATGAAAAGAAATAACACTATAAATGAAAGGAAGAAAATAATGAAAGATAAGAAAACAATAACTTATGTATTAGTAATAATAGGTTTAGTAGCTATGCTTGGGGGATTATGGTATTTAATTATTAATAATGATAATAGAAAGGGAAATACCAGTCAACAAGGTCCTGGTGGAAATCCACCTGGAGGATCAACATCATCAGTAACCTATTCATCAAAAAAAGAAATAAGTTCCAATGAAGATATTGAAGGAGGAACATATTCATCAAATACAAAGGATGAAAATGCTATTTCAGTAACTGGAAATGTAACTTCGAATATTTCTAATGTAACTATCTTAAAAGAAGGAGATTCTGATGGTGGTGATAACACAAGTTTTTATGGCACTAATTCCGCAATAATAGCTAAAGGAGGAGCAACTCTAAATATGGAAAATGCCAATATAACTACTAATGCCACAGGTGCAAATGGAGTATTTAGTTATGGAGGAAGTGCTACAACAAATAATTCATCAAGTGATAATACCACAGTAAATATTAAAAACTCTACTATTACAACAAGCAAAGATAATTCTGGCGGAATTATGACAACCGGTGGAGGAATTATGAATGCTACCAATTTAACTATTACAACTAATGGAACCAGTAGTGCCGCAATTAGATCTGACCGTGGAGGCGGAGTAGTAACGGTTAATGAAGGAACTTATAAAACAACTGGAAAAGGTTCACCTGCTATTTATTCAACTGCTGATATCACTGTTAAAAATGCTACCTTAATTTCCACAGCATCAGAAGGAGTAGTTATTGAAGGAAAAAATAGTGTTATTTTAGAAAATGTCGAATTAACTGATACCAATAATACCTTAAATGGACAATCAACAACATATAAAAATATTTTCTTATATCAATCAATGAGTGGTGATGCATCAGAAGGAGAATCAGTATTTAAAGCCAAAAATTCTACCATAACAACCAATAAAGGAGATAGCTTCTATGTAACAAATACATCAGCTAATATTACATTAGAAAATAATAAAATTATTAATAATGATGTCAGTGGAAATTTTTTAAGAATCCAAAAAGATTCTTGGGGAAATTCTGGAAGTAATGGTGGAACAGTTACTTTAAATTTAATTAATCAAGAAGCAAACGGAAATATTGTAGTTGATTCTATTTCAAAGTTAACTATGAATTTATCTAATAATTCTAAGTTTACAGGTAGCATTAATAATTCCAATGCTGGTGAAGTAAATTTAACAATTGACGCAACAAGTTCCATAACATTAACAAAAGATACTTATATTAAATCACTAACTAACGCTGATACAACTAACTCTAATATAAACCTTAATGGATATAAGTTATATGTTAATGGTAATGAACTAAAATAAAAAATTAAGAACTATTTAGTTCTTTTTTTACTTAATTTACATGTAAGTAATTCCTAAAAATATGTAAAGATATAATAAATTTTTGTAATAAAAATAAAACTTTTTATTCTTTTTAATATTCATTTAATAATAATATATTAAACTTAATTCATAAAGAAGGTGATAACTATTAGAAAAATAATTAACTAAGCATAATGGTAATAAAAATTTAAATAAAATTTTATAAGATAAGGAAGGTGATATAAAAAAATTAGAAATATATCTAATGTTTATAATTTAATAAATATTAATATATTATCTGATATATGAAAAAATATATTAAAATACATAGATTAAAGGTAGGTGATAAATGATTAATTAACAAGAATAAATTATAAACAAAATATAAACATAAATTTAATAGATAAAACACGATAACTTTTTTCTCGTTTTATCTATTACAAAAAGTAGATAAAATCTACTTTTTAAGTTTTAGTAAATGTGAGGTGATAAAAAATGGAAAACAAGAATTTAGAAGAAGAGAAAAAAAGTAATAAAAAGGTAATAACAAAAACTACTGTTAAAGAAAAAAACTCTTCTTCCATAAATGATGTAGAAAACATAAAAGATCTTAAAGAAGAAAATAATAAGACAAATAAAAATTTGATATCAGCAATTATAGTTACTTTATTAGTGTTAATTTTAGTTGGAATGATTACTTTCTTTGTCAAACCAGCTGATATGAACTTTATAAAAAATTTAAATGAAGAAAATAAAAATCAAATTGAATTAAAATATACTGATAGTTCTAGCGTTAAATCTCAAGGAGTTTATATAACTGATGTTTCAGAAGTAGTTGATAATACAATGCCATCTATTGTTGCAATAACAAGTAAAACAGTAATTAACTCTGGTAGATTCGGACCATCTTTTTATGGATATGGTAGTAATAAATACACTTCAGAAGGAGCAGGATCAGGTATCATAGTAGCAAGTGATGATGATGAAATATTTATTTTAACCAATTATCATGTAGTTGAAAATACCAGTGAATTATCTGTTAAATTTATTGACAATGAAAGTTATGATGCCAAAATTAAAGGTATATCTGAAAGATTTGATATAGCAGTAGTATCGGTAAGTAAAAATGATCTAAAAAAGGATACTCTTGAAAAAATTAAAATAGCAACTATTGGAAACAGTAATGAATTAAAAGTAGGTAATGGTATTATTGCGATAGGTAATGCTTTAGGATATGGACAATCTGTAACCACAGGTGTTGTGAGTGCCCTAAATAGAGAAATAAATGGAGAAGATTATTCTCAAGAAATGATTCAAATAGATGCAGCTATTAATGGTGGAAATAGTGGAGGAGCCTTACTTAACGCTAAAGGTGAAGTAGTAGGAATTAATACCGCTAAATATTCATCAAATTACCTAACAAGTTCCAATGCATCGATAGAAGGTATGGGATTTGCAATTCCAATATCTAATGTTCAAGAAATTATCAAAGATTTAATTAATGGTAAAAATGGTGAAGGAGCCTTAACACTTGGTATCGAAGGATATATGACTAATTCCACTGGTATAGCAAATTATGGATTACCAGAAGGATTTTATATAAAAGCAATCAGTAAAGATGGGAATGCTTCTAATAGTGATTTAGAAATTGGTAATATCATAACAGAAATAGATAATCAAAAAGTTACATCATTAAATGTTATAAAAAAAGTTTTAAATCAAAAAAATAAAGGAGATACTGTTACATTAAAAGTTAAATATCCCAATCGAAATGAATATAAAGAAAAAGAAATAAAAATAACATTAAATTAATAATATACTTATATAAATAGAAGGAGGTTATATGAAAAATCAAATTATGACATTTATTATCGGAGTATTAGTAGGTGCAATTATTACTACAGCAATATTTCTAATTTTTAAACCAAATAATTCCCGAAATATACCAGAATTTTCTAGAAGTAATAGAAGTGGTGAAAGAATAAGACCAAATAGTAATAATTCAATACCAAATACAAAAAGAAACAAAAAAGATAAAAATACAACATCTGAAAGTAGCAATAAAACAGATGAAAATAATAAAGCCAATGAAAACAATGGTTAAATGTTTTGGAAGATAGAAATATCTTCCTTTTTTAGTAATAAAAAAATTATCCACTTTAATGTGGATATTAGTCTTTTGGTTTAAAAAATAAGGAAAAGATAAAAGCAAAGAAAATAGCACTTGTAATACCAGAAGCAGTAAAGTCAAACATTCCCATAGCAATACCAATAAAACCAACGTCATTCGCTTTCATCATGGCACCATGTGTTAACAAATGACCAAAACTAGTTATAGGAACTAAAGCCCCAGCTCCAACAAATTGAACAATTTTATCATATACACTAAAAATGTCCAAAAATGATCCAGCAACAACAAACATTGATGTAATATGACCTGGTGTTAATTTAGTATTATCTAAAATAACTTGACCTATTAAACAAATAAGTCCTGCAAATAGAAAAGAGTATAAGTATATCATTTGACCTCCAAACTAATAGCATGAGCTATTGATAAAATATTTTCTTTTTGAAAGACTAGGGTAGGACTAAATAAGGCTCCTGTTGCTACATATAAAACTTTTTTTAATTTCTTATTCTTTAGTTTAGGAATAATATCACCATACATAACTAGTGCACTACAAACAGGACCAGAACCACCAGCATGAATTTCTTTTTGAGTATCTGTATCATATAGCATTAAACCACAATCATTATAATTTTTAGAAATATCAATATGGTATTCCTTCATCATATATTCTATTAGTATTTCTTTTCCATATTTACCTAAATCACCTGTTAATATTAAATCATAGTAATTAGCCTCTCTTTTTAAATTTTTAAGATGTTCATAAATAGTTTTAGCAGCAGCAGCCGCCATACAAGCACCCATATTATTAGGATCATTTTGATCCATATCAACTACTGTTCCAATAGTTGAACTATCTATTTTAATATCACCTTGATTTGATAGGTAACACGCGGCACCACCTGTGGCAGTAAACGTTGATGACATAGGTTTTGGAGCTCCATATTCCGTGGGATTTCTAAATTGACGCTCAGACACCATATTATGACTTGATACTGATACAATACTATTTTTTATTTTCTTGCTATCAATCATATTACTAGCAATAATTAAAGCTTCGGTATTTGTTGCACATGCTGAGTATACTCCTAAAAAAGGAATATTATATTTTAAAGCACTATAACAAGATGCAGTTATTTGATTTTGTAAATCTCCTGCAACAAGTAAATCAATATCTTTACTTTTTTTATTTAATTTATCTAGTAAGATATCAATACTTTCCTGCATTAAATGGACTTCAGCATTTTCAAAAGTTCTTTCATTCATATATAAATCTTTATAGTATCTATCAAATCTTTTAGATAATGGTCCTTCATGTTCAAAAGGTCCAACAACTGTACTTACCGTATTTAAATAAACATTATTATATTTATTAGTCATTACACGCCTCCCAAAACGAAGTATCTTATAATACCAAAAATATAACTTGATACAATTCCATATAAAATAACTGTACCAGCAAGTTTAAAGATATTAGCACCTAACCCTGTAACATAACCTTCCTTTTTAAATTCAATAGCAGCACTTGTCATAGAATGAGCAAAACCTGTTATTGGGACAATTAAACCACATCTTGCAAAATTAACCCATTTATCAAAGAAACCTAAAGCTGTAAATAAACTAGCTAAAAATATTAAGGTAACCATCATAAAAACGGCAGCATCACTTGATGAAACATTAAGGTAATATGTATATAACTCTAGTAATCCTTCACCAATTACCCCAACAATTCCACCAACAATAAAAGCCGTAATAGCATTTCTTAAACGATGTTCTTTAGGTCTATGATTCATCACAATTTTTTCATATAATCTTTTTTCCATATCATCACCAATAATAATATGGATAAAAAAAGATAAACTATACAAAAAAATACTACTATTTCTAGTAATATTATTTTCTTCTATTAACACTAATCATTTTAATATCATCTGCTAAATATTTGATTCTTTCAATTATTCTTTTAGCTTTTACCAAGTCATCTGCTTTTCCATTAATTGATAAGTGTACCTCAAGTTCTTTAATAGATAAATTAGAAGTAAAAAATGTTGGTAAACCTTCTTCCATTCTATATTGCAATATAACACCTAAAACTTCATCTCTTGACCAATTAGAGATATTTTCAGCACCTAAATCATCAATAAGTAATAAAGGAGATTCAATAACATAATCAAATTTTTCTTGAAAATTATTATCAGGATCATTAAAACTAGCTTTTAAACTTGTTAAAAATTTAGGAAAATAAATAATAGTACTTTTAATTCCTTTTTTAGCAAGTTCATTAAATAGAGCTGCAATTAAATATGATTTTCCACATCCAAAGTTTCCATGTAAATATAATCCTTTTTGTTTTTCCTTACCAAAATTATCATAATATTTTTTTAAATACTTAATTGCTTCTAATCTATTGGAATCATCTTTATAAATATTTTTAAATGAGGCATCTTTAATATAATTTGGCATTTTATAGGAATATATATTTTTTAAATATGATGTTTCTTTATCATATTCTTCTTTATAAGGACAATCATGATAGGCAAATTGGATGATATTATCAGTAGTGTAAGCATATTCTCTTACACCAGGAACATCCAAAGGACACATATTTAATCCTTTACATTTATTACATATTTTCATGGTTTTAGTAACATCCATTAAATGAGATGTATACATACTTTTAATATCGTCTGATACATTAAGTTCACTTGCTACTTTAGCAAAATCTTCATCTTTTAAAGCTTTAATAAAATTATCTTTTAATAATCTTTTTCTTTTTTCTTTACTGGTATTATTTAAAATCGATAAATAATTTTCTTCTTTTTGATTTACAGTATTTTCAATAACAATATTTTCCATTATGCGTCCCTCATTACTACTAAAATAATTAAGAATGCTAAGTAAATAAAGGATAGTACAAGACCATTAATTTTATCAGATTTTCTATCTTTACTATTTACACCCATTCCACGACTTATTAAGTATCCTCCAATAAGACCTCCGATATGAGCGAAGTTATCAATACCTGGAACAATAAATCCAATTCCAAGATTTAGTATTATAATAGGAACAATTTGTCTTATTAAAACATTTCCAAAGTATACACGATAATGAAATCCAAAATAGAGTAGGCTACCAAGTAAACCAAAGATAGCTCCACTAGCTCCAATAGAGAAACTTTCACTCATACAAATTGATAATAAACTAGCCGTTATGGCACTAAAGAAATAAATAATCGTAAATTTCTTTTTACCAAAATAACTTTCTACTAGTTTTCCTGTTATAAACAAAGAATAAGCGTTTGTAATAATATGGGTAATATCAACATGGATAAAAGCAGCTGTTATAAGACGATACACTTCACCCATCTTAACCAAATCTCTTTGAAGTCCATATTTTAGGATAACTAGATTTTGATCAGTTGTTTGTATGATTAAAAAGATTGTTACAATTATACCTAGTAAAACATAGGTTACAACAGGTACTTTAGGTTTTAAAATATTATCCGTTTCCATAGACACCTTCATATTTTTTTGATTTATTTCATTAGTAATTTTTAAGAATAATTGAAATCCATCTTCACTATATTCTAAATTATTTGCTAAATCAGAAAATGATTCTTTAATATATTTATTATTTATTAATTTATTTTCATCTTCGTAATATATTATATCAACACCATCATATTCTTTTTCTTTATCAACATTATCACCAACATCAGTTAAAATGCTTAAAACTCTAATATTAAAAGTAAAGGTTTTTCTTTTAACTTTTTTAGCCATTCTTTTAGTTTTAAAGACATCAAATTCCATTTGTTCATCATTATGAATATAGTTATTAACAATTCTTACGATTTTATAGTCTTCATCTAAGTTTTCTAACCATATTTCATTTTCTACACCTTGAACAATCATTGGTGTATAATTTTTTTTAGTAATAAGGTAGTGTAATAATTTCATTGATATAACATCTCTTGTGTTCATTTCAGTAATCATTTTATCCCTGCTTTTCAATTTCTTTTATATATTCAATTATTGGCATTTCTTCCTCATTTAAAATCATACCCATTTCATCAGTGTTTTTAACGTCTTTCGCTATTTTATCAAGATTTTCCATTCCTTTTGTAACTTTACCAAAAGCTGCATAATAATGGTCCAATGTTTCATTATCTTTTAACATGATAAAAAATTGTGATGATGCTGTATCGTATCCACTTGACATATCTCCCGTTCTAGCCATAGATATTACGCCTCTTTTATGAGTTATATCGTTACTTTTTCCATTAGCATCAAATTCACCCTTGATGCTAGCTACTTCAGCTCCATTACCTGCTTGTACGACAAAATCTTTTTGAACTCGATGAATTGGAAGTCCATCATAATATTTATCATTTACAAGTTCCATAAAATTGGTAACAGTAATAGGGGCAGTATCAGCATCTAATTCTAATTCAAGCACTCCATAATTTTTAATTTTCATTTCAGCATAATGTAAACCTTTTAAATATACTTTTTCTTCCTCATGATAAGTAAAAGGATCCTTACATCCTGTAAATAAGAAAACCAATAATACAATAATTAAATATTTTAATTTTTTCATAACTATCACTCCTTGTAAAATAATTATATAATAAAAAGACTTTAAAAACTAGAGTCTTTTGTAAATTTATTTACTAAATGGTTCAATGTGAACAATAACATCTTCTATTTTGATAATATTATCTTTAATTTCTTTTTCAATGTTATCGGCAATTTCATGACTTTTAATGGTTGTCATTTTCCCATTTACTAAAAGAGTTATAATAACAACATACTTGTATCCAATAGGAATAGAGTAGATATTACCAATCTTTTTAATATTATGATATTTTTTGATAATAGATAAAATAATTTTCGTACTTTCATCATCTAAGGCTTTATCCATTAAGACATCATAACTTTCTCGATATAGTTTAATTCCGGTTATCAGTATCCAAATAGATATTAATAAACCAGTAATGCCATCTAAAAAATAAATGTCTAATTTTGTAAATAAAATAGATATTGTTGTAAATAAAGTAATAATCATATCATTTCGATGATCCATCATATTTGATTTTATTAAAATACTATCTGTTATTTTATAAACATATTTAGTGTATAAAAATAATATTAATTTGACAATAATAGTGACAATACATATAATTATTAATTTCCATGAAAATATTAATTTATTACCATTAATTATATTATAAATAGAATCAAAACCTAATTTAAAAGCGATAATAATCATGGAAATACTGATTAACATGGTAAAAATATATTCGGCTTTACCATGACCAAAATTATGGTCAGTATCATTGGGATGTGCTGATATTCGATTACCAATATAAGTCATAAAAGAGGCAAAAATATCTGTTGCACTATTTATGGAATCAGCAATCATTGCTTGACTTTTACTAATTACTCCAATAATAATTTTAATAATAAATAAAAAGATGTTTCCGATAATACCAAAGATACTACCATTTCTAATTAGTTTATTGTTTTCTTCCATTATTCCTCGATACTAAATATATTACTTGAAACTAATGTCAGTGTCAAGAACAATTTTTTCTATTTGTATAAAAGTACTAATAGACACTACGGGTGGTAGCCACCCTGCATAAATTAAATAATTAATAAGGGGAAATTCCCCTTATTAATTAACACACTAATCCATATAAATTTCTTATAAAGGTTCCAGTATAAACACCTAGATTAAAGATACAATTAACTAAATAATATGATATATATGATCCAATAATTATACTAAAACCTATCATAAAATATTTAATGAATGTTTTAAAGTATTCACTACTAATTACATTGGACATATATTTCCTGTAGCAATACGTCTTATTGCTCCTCCAAGACTATTTCCAACATCAAATACGGTAGTAACAGCTTTAGAAAAATAATTTAAAATAGTTGCTGATAAACTAGATGCACCTCCATTTATTTCTGCTAAATCATTGTCATTAATTTTCATATATCCTCCTTTTAATCACGACATTTTTTTGGTCTTGCTATTCCATCAATTATACCAGCGACAAATGTAACTACAAGACCAATACCTACAACTGCCCATCCAGTAATTCCCCCATTAATTTTGGCTAAATCTTCATCATTTAATTTTTTCACTTATCCTCCTATAATTCTTGTGACATATTTAAATAGTGACTCTTCATAAAGAAGTATTTTGTAAATATTAGATTTTATTGATACTCCTATATCAAAATGAATACTAAATAAATAAACATCATCCCTTTCTTCAATTTTATCTATATTATATTTCATACTTAAATTATTAAGGATTAATGTATTATGATTTTTTATGATATCAGCATCACTCTTAATAACCATAATAGTAGCTGTTTTATTATCTTTAAATTCAATTATATTTTGGTAATAATATGTCTTTTTGATAAATAAAAGCATGAAGATTATTACAATAATTAAACTAGCAAATAAAACATTATATTTAAAAGATTCATGAGATAATTCTCTATCAAATTGATTTAAAATATTAATTTTTTTCTCGTACATAACCATCTTCTCCCACCATTATTACTTGATTATATAAATCGATATTACTCTTTCTATGACTTATAATAATAAATGTTTTATCTTTATAAGTGTTAAAAAGATATTCTAATATTTTTCTTTCTTTATCAACATCAAGAGCATTGAAAGATTCATCAAAAATATAGATATTACTATTTTTTAGAATACTTCTCGCAATAATTATTCTTGCTTTTTCACCACCAGATAAATTATCACCATTACCTTCAATTAAATAATTATAATTTAAATTATTTTTGCTCACTATCTCATCTACTAAAGTATTTTTAGTTAAATCTAAGAAATCTTTATATTTAATTTTTCTACCTAAAGTAATATTTTCATATAAACTATCAGTATATAAATATTCATTTTGTGATACGTAAGAGATATTGCTTCTTAAAGAATATAAATCAATATTTTTAAGTTCATACCCATCAATTACAATACTACCTTGATAATTGTTATCCAAGTATCTTGTAAGTAGTTGCATAACTGTGCTTTTTCCAATACCACTTTCACCACAAATTAATATTTTTTCACCATCCATTATTTTTAAAGATACATCACTTATAACTTTATTAATACCATCATAAGAGTATGATAAGTTATCTATTTCAATATTTCCTTTTAAATATTTAATATTTTTACCATCATTTAAAAGATTTTCCACAGGAATATTATATATTTCCTTAATCCTCCTTACTGACTCTTTACATGTTGTAAACACAACTTGTAAGTCTAATATTCTCTTTACTGAATCAATTAAATAATCACTTAAACCTATAAAGGTAATTAAACTAGTTATTTTTATAAAATCATTTTTAATTAAATCAATACCAAAATATATAATAAATAAATTACCTAAAGAAATAATAATGTTTTTAAATAAATTTTCTTTATTAACACATTTTAGTAATCCCTTATTTAGATTTAAATATTCATCATATTTCTTTTGAAATTTTCGTGAGATGTAATTTTGTATAGAAAGATTTTTTATTGTTTCAAAAGAATATAGTGATTCTACTAAATAATTATTAATTAAACCTGATTTAAAAAATGTTTCTTTAATTTTATCATTAATAAATGGATTATGGATAATTGTTACAATAGTGTATAAAATAATACTTATAATTAAGATTAATGATAGTAACCAACTAATTTTAAAGATAATTACTAGAATAAAGATTGATAATATTAAATCAACAAAAATACTTACAATAATATTACTTATCATTTCTTTAATATTACCTAAATCATTTATTCTTTTTAATAAATCACCATTAGTATGATTTTTATAATATAGAAAGGGGAGGTTAATAATATGATTAAAAGCATCATTAATTAAAGTTTTATCAAGAATCATACTGATATAATTAATTAAATTACCCCGAAAATAATTAAAGATACTTTTTCCAATTACTGCAATTACAAGAAATAATAAAATTACTTTTAAATCATTTTTTATCGTAATATCAATTTCATCAAAGAATAATTTAAAACTATAAGAAACTAAAATATTTAATATAGTATAACTTAAAGATAATAAAATGATATTAATAATAGTGCTTTTATATTTACTAATAAAAAATTTTAAAATATCTTGTATTCCATTTTCTTCTTTAATATTTGGAATTATCTGTTTAAATTTAAATATTAAATAATTAGAAGAAGAGATATTCATAAAATCAGAAAAGGACATTTTAACAAACCCCTTACTAGGATCCATAATAAGAAGTTGCATTTTTTTATAATCTATTTTATAAATAACTACAAAATGATTAAATTTTTTATCAATAATAACATGGGCTATTATCGGTAAATCACTGCTTTTAATATTTTTAAGTTTTTCTTTAATTCCATAAGCATCAAAACCTAAAGACTTAGAAGCTCTTATTAAATTTAAAGCTGTTACACCATTTTTACTTGTTCTTGTCAGTTCTCTTAAATATTCTTTTGATACATATCCACCATAATACTTAATAATTGATAAAAGACAACTAACACCACAATCTTTCACATCATCTTGTATAACGCAGTATTTATCTCTCATTTTCCCTCCCACTATTAATATACAAATTTAGATTTTTAAAAGTATAAAAAATAAAAAATAAATTTTATGTAGTAATATCATGAAAGAATATAAAAAAATAGTAAACAATTGTTTACTTTATTAATATAAATGATATAATAACTAACCAAGGTGACTTATGAAAAAGAAAGAAGAAATATTTAAAGAGATAATTAATTATTATGAAAATAATTTATCTATGCCCACGATAAGATACTTAATGAATAAATTTGGGTATCATTCCACAAATATTGTGTATAAATATTTAAAGAAATTAGAAGAAGAACAATATTTAGTAAGGAATATTAATAATCAGTTAGTTTTAAATAAAAAATATACGACTAATATTAAAGAAATACCTATTATTAATAGTCAAGATAAAATAAAATTAATCTTAGAAAAAGATAAAGATTATTTAGGATACCTAGTAAAAGATAATCACCTAATAAAGAATAATATAATTAAAAAAGATATTTTAATAATAGAGAAGGGAAGTAATCCTCCTATTAATGGAATGGCTTTATTTAATATTAATAATACATATATAATTGGTAAATATGAATTAAAAGATAATTTTTTCATTATAGATTATGAAAATACGGTTATATGTGATATTAATAGTTATATAGGTAAAGTAATTTTACTAGAAAGAAATATAAAAAGAAGTATTAGCTAAACTAATAGTATGTATTTTTAATAATAAAAGTTATTATTAAAAGATCTTGAACCAATAATAATAGCAATTAAAATATATAATACAACAATTATTAAAAATCCATGAGAATTATTGCTATTGGAATTATTATTGTTACACATGTTTTTTTCCATATCTTGCATCTTGCACCTCCTTATTAAATATAAGCTCCAACAATGATTACTAGTAAGATAAATAAAACTAAAACAATTGCGTAAGAAGATGTATAGTTGTTACACATAATTAAACCTCCTTTTTTTAACATATTCGATTTATTTTATGGTTTTTTTTGAAAATGGTTCGGGCAAAATAAGTAAATTATGTCAAGATTATTGTTTTTTCTTATAAAATTTGCTATTATTATTAATGTACATATGGAGGGAATATGAAAAAAATTGGAAAAATATTATCTTGTGGTTTAGTAGTGTTAACACTAACTGGTTGTGGAAAAGGTGATACTCCAAGTAATGGAAGTAATAATGTTATAACTTTTGATGATAGTAGTCTTAATGTCACCGTAGACGAATTATATAAAGAATTAAAAGAGAGGTATGGTGCTAATTATTTAATTCAATCAATGGATGAAAAACTATTGTCTAAAGAATACGAAACAAATGATGATGCTAATAATTATGCTGAAAACCAATTAAAAATATATCGTTTATATTACGGAAATAATGAAAATGATTTATTGAACGCTATTAGAAATTCTGGATACAACAGTTTAGATGAATTTAAAGAAATGTTAATCGCAAATTATAAAAAAACATTACTTGCAGATGATTATGTAAAAAAGAACATCAGCGAAAACGATATTAATAAATATTATGAAAATAATATTTATGGAGACCTTACAATAAGTCATATTTTAGTAAGAGTAAATAAAACTGATACCATGACCGAGGAAGAAAAGAAAGAAGAAGATAAAAAAGCTCAAGATAAAATAGCAGAAATTTATAAAAAATTAGAAGAAGGAAAAGAATTCTCAGAAGTTGCAAAAGAATCATCAGAAGATTATGCAACAACAAGTGATGGTGGATTACTTGGAACTTTTAATAAGGGAGAAATGACTGAAAAATATAATAAAGAATTTGAAGAAGCAGCTAAAAATTTAAAAGTTGGTAAATACACTGAAAAAGTAATTGAATCATCATATGGATATCATATTATATACAAAAATGATGAAAAAGAAAAACCTAAACTAGAAACAGTAAAGCAAATGATTATCGAAAAAATTGTTGATGAAGAAAAAGAAAAAGATAATAAAATTGAATATAAAGCTATGATTGATCTAAGAGAAAAATATGGTTTAAAATTTAATGATGATGATGTAAAAACACAATATGATAATGCTGTAAATAACTGGTTATATGGAGAATAAAAAAATCACAACTCATTGTTGTGATTTTTCATTTATAAAAACATAATTTTTATTCGCTGTATAATTATAGAAAAAGATAAAAGTTGAACTAATAAGTTTAGCTATTAAATTGGATAATCCTATTTTTTCAATTAAAATAACGAGAATTAATGATTCTAATAGAAAACCCATAGCCCTTATAAAGACAAAAAGTAATATTTGTTTTAAAAATAATTTTTTATCTTTTGGTTTAGATTTAAATAATTTTTGGTCTAGTATAAAGAGTATAGTAAAGGATACAATATAACCTAAAAAATTAGCAAGAATATACAAATTGTTATTAATATAATTTACGATAAAGTATACTAAATACATAATAATAGTACACAAAAAAGAAATGATACAATAATGAATAAATAATTTGTTTTTAAAGTATATTTCCTTTATTTTTTTCATAATTAACCTCTATAATAATATTTATTAATATATAAATTGTCAATTTATTTAGTTAATTGCAATATATGATTGTTTTCTGATTCTTTCTTTTTATATATAACTAAGTCTTTATATAACTTAACAAAAGGATAAGCTAATTCCCCTAAATTAGAATTAGCAATTTTTATTTCAATATCTATTTTAGAAGGAATACAATAAATATCATGATTCTTGTCTTTTTTAAATGATAAAATAATATCATTATTATCTTTGGTAATACTTATAATATTTAATAATCCATTATCCAGTTTATCGGATAGAATAATAATTGTGTTATCATAAATGATATTACTATATAAATTTTTATTGCTCACAATTTTTTTTATTTTCATAATATTGCTATATAAATTTTCAAATATAGGATACAATATATTATCAGGTGAAATAGAAAATAAGATATTTTTGGAAATATCAATATGATCATAATAGGCAGATAACATTATACTTGAACCTTCTAAATATATAGACATTATCTTGTCATCTTGGTAAATATTTACCATATAAGCATTATTTTTGTAAATTACTTCACTATTCAAAAACTACTCCTTAATTCATTATATCATTATTGTGAATAAATGTAAAAAAAAATGTAAAGTTTTATAATGATATTAATGATGATGTTGATGTATAGAACCAAAATCTGTATGACACTCTATATTATCACATATATCTTCTTCAGTTTCTAGAATAGCATGACAAATATTATATTCTTGTAATTCTTCCCTTATTTTTCTTTTAATCTTTGAAACATCTTTAATTTTAGTTACAATATGCATTGTAGCATAATTATGGTATCCATCAATACTCCATATATGAATATGGTGAATATCATCTATTCCTTTAATTAATAATAAATGTTCTTTTAATTTTTCTAAATCAATGTCCTTAGGTATTTTTTCTAAAAAGATATCAAGTACTTCTTTTAAATTTTTTATAGCGTTAATGAATATAAATGAGGAAACACCAATACACATAATAGAATCAAGTAATTTTATATCGGTGAAATTCATTATAATTGATCCTATTAAGACAATAATCCAACCAAGTACATCTTCTAACATATGAAGATTAACTGATTTTTGATTAAGAGAATCACCATCTTTTGTTACATAAGCTGCTAAAAAATTTAAAATAACACCAAATATAGCAAAAATAATCATACCATTATAGTTGATTTCTACGGGATTAAAAAGTCTTTTTACAGCACCAATTATTACTAAAATAGAACCAATTAATAAAATACTTGTTGTAATAACACTTCCAAGAACGGAATATCTAATATATCCGTAAGTATATGTATTATCGGCTTTTCTTTTGCTTTTCTTTTCAAGGAAAAAAGATATACCAATGGATAAAGAATCACCAAGATCATGTAAAGAATCAGAAAGTATTGCAATAGAATTAGTAAATAATCCCCCAAAGAATTCTATTATAGAAAAAGTTAAATTAAGAATAAAAGCCAATAAAATATTTTTTTCTGTTTTCACATTATCACCTCATAAGATATTATATAAAATATTCAAAATTTTATCAATGTTAATGAAAAAAAAGAACTAATTAAATTAGTTCACTTAAATATATATTTGGTGCCAATTTGGTGGAGATTCCATAACCAATTGCCAAATTAATGTTAGCAATAAACCTACTAACTGATTTAATTATTTAATAATCAATATTTTTATAAAAAAAATATACTAAAAATCATTTTAACATGTCCACATAAAAAAATTATATTTATTTTCTCTATTACACTTGTTTTATTGATACTATTATGTAATAATATCTTTAGGAATATCTGGTTATATAGGTACTATTCCCCTTTGCTTTTGAAGGAAAGGGGGTGAAATTATGAGAACACAAGAGAAATATCTTTGTACGATCATAGTACTCCTTATTATTGTGATTTTAATCATTCTAATAAAAATAGTACCAACTGTTTAAGTCGGTACTAAACCACATTTATGGGAATAGTACCTAGCACTCAAAAACTAGGTATTCCCTTTTTTATTATATTCAAGTTCCCTTGACACATACATAATATCACAAATTGATATATTTTTCAAGTTCTTTTCATTTTTCTTACACACCATATTGGTATCTTTATAATAACGAATCCAGCGCCAATATACACTGGGTTCGTTTTAATTTCATATGGTGGAGATGAGGAGAATCGAACTCCTGTCCAAAATTACTGATAACTAGACCACTACAAGCTTAGTTAATTAATAAATTTCACTATATAATAAGCTAATTAACAAACAAATATATAGCTAGTTTAGTAATATTCGTTACTTCACCTAAACAATGAAATAATATAGTTTGCTAAATATGAATTCTAATAAAACTTCGCAAACAAAAGTAATATTAGAATGCTTCTGCGTTTATTCCTAAGCAAAAGCTAAAGCGTTTCTGTTTCCAGATATTTTATGAATTTTTCGTATTCCTACGACTTGCAATCTAGCTCCACATAATCCTGTCGAAACCATTACATCCCCATATTCGTTTTATATTATATCATATTTTTTTAATAATTTCTAGTCTTTCTTAATAATTTCATTCCTTTTGTATTTTCAATATCCTCCAAATCATTTATTATATCATTTTCAAAATCAGAAAGATTACTTATAAATCTTATTCCAATACCTCCATTTTTCTTCCATGAAATAATATTTTTTTCTTCATCATCTACAAGGATATTATTAGAAGAAGAAACAACAAAAGCTTTGTCATAATCCCTTTGAAGAGTAATTACTTTCATACCTGGAAGTAATAGTTTAAAAGTTTCTCTTTTTAACCTTTCCTCAGTATAATTACCACTTAATTTAGTTAAAATAATGACATCTTTATATATTTGTTTTTCTTTTAATAATTTTATTTTGTTAATAGCATCATTAATAATAATAGAGTTTTCAAGTAATAACTCCCAACTGGTACTTCTAAAAAAATAATCTACTTTTCTATTATCGGTAATATCAATATTATTTTCTTGCATCATTTTATAGGCTGTTTCAATTGTATTAAAGATAACTCCGTCACAATCAATATATAAAACACTCTCCATAAAACCCTCCATTTCCTAAGATTCTAACATAGTTATTAAAAAAAATAAAGTATTTTACAGTGATACTTGTAACAATTATAATATTTTGATATAATTGTCTAGTAAACAAATAGGAGGTAAAATGAGAAAAAAATTATTATTATTAATTACTATTATCGTTATATTAGTATCATTTACAGGATGTAAGAAAAATGATGCATTATTATTTAAGGAAGATTATGAGTCAATGAATGAAAAGGAAACCAAAAACGGAAAAAAACATCGCTCTGTATCAATAGATGAAGAAAACCCATTTATTATTTCTTCTGCAAAAGAGATTGTTGAAAAAATAAATAATAAAGATAGTTTTTATGTTTATTTTGGATCAAAAATTTGTCCATGGTGTCGTAGTGTTATTGAAAAAGCTATAGAAGTAGCGAATAACAATAATGTTACTAAAATATATTACGTTGATATTTGGAATGATGAAGGAGAAGAAATACTAAGAGATAAATATGAAGTAGATGATAAAGGTAATGTAATTAAAACAATTGATGGTAAAGAAGAATACTATGAATTATTAAAATTACTTGATAATGTTTTAGAAGATTATACTTATACTAAAAATGATAAAAAAGAATCATTCGGTGAGAAAAGAATCTATGCGCCAAACTTTATTTATATTTCAAATGGTAAAGCAATTAAATTAACTACTGGTATATCTAGTTTACAAAAAGATTCCAGAGAAACATTAACTGAAGAAATGCTAAAAGATGAAGAAAAAGAATTTAATGATATTTTTGTAAATGTTTGTGATTCTTCATGCTAAAAAAGATGCTAAGCATCTTTTTTATCTATAATATGGGTAATAATAAGGATATGGTGTGTAATAAGGATAAGGATAATACATAGGATAATTATTATATCGATTATTAGCAATTAATCCTCCTGTAATACCACCCAATACAAAAGGAACAGCAAAACCACCTAAAAAACGATCATTATTATTTCCATTGTTGCTTGGTCTATTTGGCCTTTTCATTTGCATGGATTGGTAATTTTGTGGTATATTATTATTGTTATACATAAAATACTCCTTTCATAGTATTTTATGTTAAGAAGGAGAATAAAGTTATGGAAAAAGTAATAAAGTTAGCAAAAATAATTGTTAATCATAGTTTAAAAGTAAAAGAAAATGATAAAGTATTAATATCATATCAAGGAATAGAAAGTATGCCTTTAGTTAAAGAAATAGTTAAAGAAGTAATTAATAAAAAAGGTGTTGTAAAAGCAGAGTACACTAATCAAGATATTGATAATTATATAAGAGAAAATTTAACTGATGAAATAATTTTAAATAAGACCAATGAAATGAAATATCAAGTTGAAAATTATGATTGTTTTGTAAGAATTTGTTATCGAAAAAGTGATTATTATGATAAATATACTGATCTTGATATGAAAAATAAGTTAATGGAAAGTATGAAACCTTATAAAGAAATACAAGTAAATGAAAGACGTTGGGTACTACTTAATTATCCATCGATTGTCGATGCTACAAAAGCTCATATGACACCAAGTGAGTTTTATGATTTCTCGATGGATGCTATGACCGCTGATTATGAAGAAATGTATAAAAATAGCCTACCACTAAAAGAATTAATGGAAAAAACCGATAAAGTAAGAATAGTTGCTCCTAATACGGATATAACCTTTAGTATTAAAGGACTACCTGCTATTATTTGTGCAGGAACTTCTAATATTCCAGATGGAGAGTGTTTTACAGCACCTGTTAAAGATTCTGTTAATGGTACTATTACCTATAATGTTCCAAGTCCATATCATGGAGAAATATTTACTAATGTTAGTTTAACTTTTAAAGATGGTAAAATAATTAAAGCAAGTTCTAATAATAATGAAAAATTAAAAGAAATCTTTGCAACTGATGAAGGAGCAAGATATGTTGGAGAATTCTCATTAGGATATAATAATGTAATTAAAGAACCTATGGGAGATATTTTATTTGATGAAAAGATAGCAGGTAGTATTCACTTTACACCAGGATGCTCATATGATGAATGTCCCAATGGTAATAAATCCAATATTCACTGGGATTTAGTATTAATTCAAAGACCAGAATATGGTGGGGGAGAAATCTATTTTGATGATGTTTTAATAAGAAAAGATGGACAATTTGTTCTTGATGAATTAAAACATTTAAATTATAAATAATGTCTAAAAAATATTGACAATAATGTAACTTTTATGATATATTACTCTCACATAAGTGATTATGTTATGCATAAAATGCATATAATATTAATGCTACAATGTAGCCAAAAAAGCAGGTGAAGCCAGCCTTAAATGGCAACTAAAAAAGTGAGTGAAGCCAGCTCTATAAATGGCAGCTAAAAAAGTGAGTGAAGCCAGCTCTATAAATGGCAATTAAAAAAGTAGATTAGAGAGCACACTCTAATCTTTTTACTAGATATGGGGGAAAATAATATGTACCGTAACTTAAAAATAGTAAAAATAGATTATCATTATTGTGATTATTTGAGAAATTTTGATTCAAAGGTTCCTTATAATGCTGGAAGAAAAGAATTAAGACCTTTTATAGGTATATTATTTATAATTGAAAAATGCGAATATTTTGCACCATTATCTAGTCCTAAAGAAAAACATAAAACAATAAGAAATACTCTTGATTTAATTAAAATAAAAAATGGAGAATATGGTGTCATTAATTTTAATAATATGTTACCAGTAACGAAAAATAACTACGAAGAAATAAATTTAAATACTACGAGCAATAATAAAAATGAAATGAGAAGAATAAATTTGTTAAATAATCAACTTCGATGGTTAAATACAAATAAGAAACAAATATTTCAAAAATCAAAATTGCTATATGATTTATATAAAAATAATAAATTAAAAAGTAATATTAAAGATAGATGTTGTAATTTCTTGCTTTTAGAAGAGAAATGTCAGGAATATAATAAAGTGAAATTATAAATAATGTCTAAAAATGTCAATAATAATAAAGATTAAATACTATTATTGACATTTATTTTTATGTTTTATAAAATAAAAATAGAAGGAGAATAAAATGGAGAAAGAAAAAAATACTAAAACATTAATGACATTAATGATAATATGTGTATGTCTATCTATTACAACACTAGGAATTGTAATTTATGATAGATTTATAAGAAAAGAACCAGAACATGCGGTTTTAAAACCAATAACCATTGATAATAACAATAATTCATACAAGAAAATTGATGATAGCAAAGGAACGTACTATATTAATAAAGGAGATATTTATCAGATATATTGGAATGGCGGAGTATATGATGGAGATGGTAAATTTAGTGAAAATAAATTAACAAACAAAAATAATGATAAATTAGACACATCATATCCAATTATAAACATTGATACATTAAGTGTAAAAAATGTTAATGAAAAAATCAAGAAAATTTTTGATAAAGTATGGGAAATTTCAACAAATTATAATGGATGTATGTGTATAAAAAAAGATGGAAAAATAATGTGTGATGAACATGTTTTATCACCATCATATGAAGTTAAAGAAACAGATAAATTTATAACAGTAATTATAAATGAAAATTATGTTACGGGGTGTGCATCTGGACTTAACAAAATAACTACATTTACAATTGATAAAAAAACAGGAAAAGAAATGACAAATGAAGATATTGCCAAATATTTTGGATATACAATGGATCAAATATATAATAATTTAGCAAAATATTTATTAAATGAATACAAAGATAATATTAGTCAAAAAGAAATAGATGAATATTTAAAAGATAGTATTAATTTATTAATTGTTAATGATTTACTAGAAGTTAAATATGATAATATGATTGATGGTGATTCAATTAATAGTTATAGCGATATTCTAAAAAACAGTAAGTAATGACTAGTAATATAATTATAAACGATGTAAAAAAATGTCAATGATGATATTGATTAAATGTTATTGTTGACATTTATTTTATTATTATATAAAATTAAACTAGAAGGAGAGTAAAATGGAGAAAGAAAAAAATACTAAAACATTAATAACATTAATGATCATATGTGTATGTCTATCAATTGTAACACTAGGATTAGTTATTTATGATAGATTTATAAGAAAGGAACCAGAACATGCGGTTTTAAAACCAATAACCATTGATAATAATCAAATAGATAATACAAAGGAAAGTAAGTGTCCAAAATGTGAGAGTAGTGCTGTATCTAATTTGGGTGAAAAAGTTAGCAGTGTCAAGAAAATGACAATTACTGAAACAAATCAAAATTTTAAAGTAGGTAGTAAAACTTTCCAAATAAGAAAAGATGATGTAGCATTATATGTTAATAATAAAAAACTTGATAATGAAGTTTTTGCAAATTTCGTATATGTAACTGATAAATTCGCTATTATTACTAGTGAATCACAATATGCTAATTATATTGCTTATGCACTCAATGAAGATGGATGGATTGTTGTAAATAGTAATGGATATAATCTAGATGAGAATAATTTTAAAGTAGTTGATGGTTACTTATATGCAAAGGGTTATGAAGAGGGATATGATGATAAAAATCAAGAAATGGTGTATCATAGCATAGATGTTATTATTAAATACATTGATAATACTTTAATTGTAACAAAATTCAAGTAATATATAATTATAAAACCTTAAAATAAAAGACCTCAAAAAAGGTCTTTTTAACTTACAAAAGTATCTGCAAGACATTGCATAGCAAGTACACAATCTAAATCAATTGTAAAATAAGAATTACTATATGTATATGTTGTTACATCATCAATTGTGGTTGGAATAAGTACTCTAAATGTTGCACAGTTATCATCAACATTTTCTATTCTAAAGACAGTGCTAGACCCTTCTGTTCCATCAGGCAAAGTATAAGGCATTGTCCAATTAGTACCAGTACAACATGTAAATAGTGTAATAGGTCTTGTATTAAAACATACTTCCGTAGTAACAGGTCCTAAGAAAGGACGAGTACAACCATCAGGACAACATCCATCATCACAGCATGAATTCTTCTGTAAAGTTAAAATAAAATTAAGTGTTTCACTAATATTTTTATTATTCATAAAATCCCCCTTTCTTAGACATTAACTATATTAGTATCACCAATACAACGTATTGCACAAATACAACCTAGATTAATTGTTGCAAAAGTATTTGTATTTGTATATGTACCATCACCATTATCTCTAATTAATAATACAGTAACAGAATCTCTTGTTACAGATTGTACTCTAAATATTGTTGTAGTTTCATTTATTCCATCTAATGTATATGGTAATGTCACTAAAGTATTATCACATCTATATAATGTAATAAGTCTTGTGTTATAACAAATACTAATAGGGAATGTTCCTAATATGGGTCTTGTGCATGTATTATCATTTGGACAATTATCTTCCGCATTATTTTGAAGTACATCAATAACTTTTAATATTTTAGCTAAGCAATTATCATTCATAAAATCCTCTCCTTTATTTATTATCTAATATAAATTATTCTAAAAAATATTAATTGTGTGTTATTAATACCTAGAAATATTTTAAAATTCATGTTATACTTAAAATAGGTGATGAAAATGAAAGCATTAATAACAGGGGCAAGTAGTGGTATAGGAAGAGAAATGGCAATTTATCTTGCTGAACTAAAAGTTGATTTAATACTAGTAGGAAGAAACAAAGAACAATTAGAAAGACTTCAAAATGGTTTGAAAGTAGATACCAAAGTAATAGTTGCAGATTTGAGAGATATTACTAAAGTTAAAGAACTATATGTTTTAACGAAAGAAGACAATATTGATATTTTAATTAATAATGCAGGTTTCGGTTTATTTGGTAAATTTTATGAAACAGATTTAAACCGTGAACTTGAAATGATTAATACTAATATTGTCGCAGTTCATTTATTAACAAAATTATTTTTACGTGATATGAAAAAAAGAAATAGTGGATATATCTTGAATGTTGCATCAAGTGCTGCTTTTGGACCTGGTCCATTGATGTCAACTTATTATGCTACTAAAGCCTATGTTAATAATTTAACAGAAGCAATAAATGAAGAATTAAGAAGAGAAGAGAGTAATGTCGTTGTATCAAGTTTGTGCCCAGGACCAGTTGATACCAACTTTAATAATGTTGCCAATGTTAATTTTTCTGTAAAAGCTATGAATAGCCGCGATGTTGCTCGTTATGCCATTGACATGATGTTTAAAGAAAAAGTAGTAATTATACCAGGAACTTATATGAAACTTGCCTTATTTGGAAGAAGATTCCTATCTCGTAAAACATTAAGAAAAATAACCTATAATATTCAAAAGAAAAAAGAAAAGTAATTATTTTGCTTTTCTTTTATTATTTATTTTTTTGACATATGTTTTTTCTTTTTTGATAATATCAATACCACTTTCTTTTTTTATTAATTTATTGATTTTTTCATCAACTTTAATACTATTTTCACTTTCATAATTATCTTTTTGATGTATAATTAATTCTAAATATTGTTTTTTATTATAAGTATCTTGCAAAATATAATCCATTTTAGTATTAATATGTTCAAGTGGTATATAACCATCACCAGTCATACTACAAATTATTTTGGTTAAATTATTGTTTAAAATAACAACTTTATATTTAATCAAATTACGTTGATAATTAAATCCTGAAGATTTATCTTTTTCTAAAAATTCACTATATAAATTATCAATATATTTTATTAATTCTTCTTTATTATTAGGATAAATAAATTTTTCTTCATTTAATAATATTTTTTTTCTGGCAATAGCTAAATCTTCATATCTTTTATATATTTTAAGAGATAATAAATCGTTTGTTTTATTTTTTTTAGTTTCTTTTTTAACTTTATTATCTTTTTTTATATCAACTATTTTTTTATTAACTTGATCTAATATTAAATCACATTTTTTTATTAAATTAATATATACTTCATCATTATACAATAAATCATATTTGTCTTTGCTTTTAGTATAAAAATCATTTCTTAATATTAGTATTTCATTCCATACTAAATCTTTTTCTTTAATTTTTTCAAGTTCTAAAATTCTTCTTTTTAGTTTTCTAATTTTCTTATCATAGTAATATTTATTATGCCTATGTTTATTTAAATCGTCATTCAGTTTTTCAATATCATTACTTACTTCATCAATAATAACATTATTTATAGTAATATAATTTATTTTATCATATTCTTTTCTAGTTTTACTAATAATGTAATCATCTGATTCCTTAATAATTTCTTTAAATAATTCACTAAATTTTATTATTTTTTCATTTTCTATTTCATTTAAATTCTTAATACTTAAGATATTTTCACATAAATTATCTAATTGTGATGCTAAATAATATGATATTTTATTTTTTTCTACGTTACTAATTAAGTTGTTTATTATTATATAATTATAGTTTTTATTAATATTATCATGTATGAGATTATCATGAAAACTTTTTAATTCCATCTTCTCATTTAATGTATTTAAATCATCCTTAACATTGGAATTAATTCTTTCATAAATTAATTTTAATGAATTAATAATATTTTCTTTACCATCATTATCAATATAGAAACATTCTGGTAATTTTGTCATTGGAACAACAATTTTTTGATTCTTTTTTACAGAAATATTTTTCATCTTTTTCTTTTTATCTTTGTGAAACAAATTCTTAAAGAAAGCAATAATTGCCGCTATAATATTTTTAATTATTCTCATACAATCCCTTCTTTTCTATTCATTCTTAATAATATTATCATAAAATCTAATATCATTATTAATTTTATTTATTTTTCTTTCTAAATCTAATTTCTTATTATTTAGGTCCTTTTTTATTTTTTTACTAATTTTTATTTCATTTACTGTATCAAAATAGTCATCTAATTTTATTTTTTTTTCATTATTAATAGATTTTATTTTTTTTAAAAATGCAATAACCCAAATAACTAACATTACCAGTAAAATACTTAATATGATAAAGACATTTTTATTAAATATGATCATTATTCCTAAAGTAATTATCAGTAATGTTGTTAAAACACAAATTATCATCATTAGTCTATTTAAATTATCAATATTATTATATAACATATGTTCTTTATCTAAACTACTCTTATATAGTATAGCATAATTATCAATATTTAGTTTTAAATTGTCTTTAATTTCATTTAATTCTTTTTGTAATAATTCTTTTTTGTTTTCTAATTGCTTTTTCTTATCAATACAATATTGATAATCAATATCTTTAAAATTATTTGAAATATTTTTTTTATTAACTATAATTGATACTTTATTTTCTTCCAGTTCTTTTTTTACTTCGTTAATAATTTTAAAGTTTTCAATATTACCACCTGAATCAGGATGATTTTCCTTTAATAATTTTCTAATTGCTTTTTTTACTTTATTATCATAATTACCATTATATCCAATTATTTTATATATATCTTGTTTATTCATAGACACCTATTGTTTTAAAAGATATTTTATGGCTTCTTCTTTTTGATTATCAATACCTTTATCATTTATAATATATTTAACTTCAATATCAGGAGTAATTCCCTTGCCGTCAATATAATTTCCAAGTGGTGTTAACCATTCTTGATAAGTATACTTAACTAAAGCACCGCTAGGTAGCGCATATACTTTTTGTACTTTTCCCTTACCAAAAGTTTTAGTACCCATAATAGTTGCTTTATAAGTTTCTTGAAGGGCTCCTGATAAAACTTCACTGGCACTAGCAGAAGTAGAATTAACTAATACAACGATTTTATATTTCCTTTCTTCATCTGTTTTATCATAGATTATTTCAATATCATCTTTAATTTTAAGTTCATATATAGGTAGTCCTTTTTTTATAAATAAAGATATGATATCTGTTACGGAATTTAGGTAACCACCTTGGTTATTACGAAGATCAATTATTAATGAATCAATTTTATTATTTTCTAATTTCTTTAATTCTGTTTCAAATTGTTTAGAAGTATTTGCAGCAAAAATGGATACATTAAGGTAACCTATTTTTTTATCATCTCTTTCAATAACTTCTCCAGTAACACTTATAGTATCAACGTTATCTCTTTTTAAAGATATTTCTTTTTCTTCTTTATCTCGAATAATAGTTATTTTAACATCAGTTCCGACATCGCCTTTAACTTTACTAGATATTTCACTAAGAGAAAGTCCCTTGATATCTTCATTATTTACTTTAATTAAAATATCATCTGTTTTAAGTCCAGCTTTTTCGGCAGGAGAATCAGCGAATACTTTACCAATATGAACTTTTTTATCTTTTTTATAAGTGATTTCCGCTCCAATACCATGGTAAACACCTTCAACTTCTTCATTAAATTCATTTGCTGTTTCAACACTCATATAAGTTGAATAAGGGTCACCAAGATAACTTACCATTCCTTTAATGCCTGCTTCCAAAAGTTTTTCAGAATCAACTTCTTTATAATAGAAATCATTTATTTCATTATATGTAGCAATAAATTGATTAAATGATTTATCAGAACCAAATGGTCCTTTACCAAACATGACAATTCCACCAATAATTAAACCAATCATAAAGGTTATTACCATCACAAAAATGGTTTCTGATAAACTAAGTTTAAGTTTATTTTTTCTAATTTTATTTATATACCACTTCTTAATTTTTTTAAAAATATTATCATTATTTTTCTTTTTTATCTTCTTGCTTATTTTTTTCATAGTCACCTCTATTAATTATACTTATATAATACCATAAATTTAACTACTTTGTACATTTTTCTTTACAAAAAATGAAATATTTTATTGCTATTAATTTAATTTTCATATATAATAACTATATAAGATAAGGTGATGTTATGAAAATAGTTACGCTTTCTAAAGAAGAATTTGATAACTTTTCAATAAACCATAAATATAATAGCTATTACCAAAGTCCTGAATATGGTAATTTCAAAAAAATAACCGAAGGATATGAAGTAAGTTATCTAGGATTTATTGATGATGATAAAAATCTAGTTGGGGCATCTATGTTTTTATATAAAGAATTATTTTGGAAATATAAATATGCATACGCTCCAAGAGGAATGCTATTAGATTATGATGATAAGGAACTAGTTATTAGTGTTACTAATGAACTTCGAAGATTATTAAAACAACAAAAATTTATTTTTATTAAAATAGATCCTCCAATAATCGCTAGTGAAAGAGATAATGAAGGTAATATTGTTAATTTTAATAATACTATAAATAATGTTTTAAATGTATTTAAGAATAATGGTTATGAACACTTAGGTTTTAATTTATATGATGAATCATTGCTTCCAAGATGGAATGTTATTGCGAAACTTAATACAGATGCTCGTATTACTTTTAATAATTTTGATAGTAAGGTAAAAGAAAGAATAAGTTACGCTAATAGTATGGCAATAACTGTTTATGAAGATGATACTGTTGATATTGATAGGTTTTATAGTTTTTTAAGAAAAAGTAATATTAGAAAAAGTAAAAAATATTTTGAATGTATGAAAGATATTTTTTATCCATCAAGAAAAATAAAAATCTTTTATGCTTTTATTGATACTAATAAATATACAATGAACGCTAATAGACTATATTCTCAAGAAGAAGAGAAGAATAATGCATTATCAAATATCATTAGCAGTGGGGATAATGTTAAATATAATATTTCAAAAGCTGTAAATGATAAAATTAATTCCGATAAATATTTAACAGCTTATAAAAGAGATGTTGTAGAATCTACAAAATTATTAAAAAAATTCCCAGAAGGAATTATTTGTGGTTGTAGCCTATGTATTGAAGAAGCAACAGGTGCAACAGTTTTAATTAATTATGAAGATGCTGAATATAATAAATATCATGTTAATGCCTTACTTAATTATGAAATGATGAAATATTTTGGTAAAAAGAATTTAAAATATTTAAATTTAGGTTCAATTACCGGTAATTTTAATCCTAATTCAAAATTTTATAAAGCCTTGCTAAGTAAAATAGGATTTAATTCAACCATTATTGAATATATTGGTGAATTTGATATGATTATCTCTAAATTTATGTACAAAATATATAAAAGAAAAATTAAAAAAGAAAAATGATGAAAAGCACTTCATCATTTTTATTGCGTTATTTAATATTTTAATATATAATCATTATGGGTTGTGAAAATATGAAGTTAAAAAAAATAATAGAAATTATTTTAATTATGTTAATGTTTTATTTTATGAGTTTTATTAGTTTATCTAATATAAGTCCATATTTATCATTGATATTGATTATTATTTTATATCAATATACTAAAAACTTTAAAAATAATAATAGAATTACCATTATATCATTAATTTTTTCTTTAATGTTTACTATAGGTAATTTAGATATTAATAAGTTTAATTTTAATGAATTAATTATTTTAATAATAGAATATTTAGGATGGTATTATATACTTCGAAGATTATTTTACATAATAGAAAAGAATTATCATAAAATTAATCTTGATTCTCAAAATAAAGAAATATCTATGAAGAAATTTATAAGTATATCCATGATTATAGGGTTTCTATTATATTTACCATATTTATTAAAATTATATCCAGGGGTTGTGTCATATGATTCATATGAACAATTATCTCAAATTGTTGGGAATTTAAGTTATTCTAATCATCATCCGGTATTACATACATTGATAATTAAAATATTTTATGATTTAGGAAATCTTCTTACTGGTAATAGTAATATAGGTTTATTACTTTACACTATTTTCCAAATGGTTGTCGCATGCTTTACATTTTCATTTACAACATACATTTTATATAAAAATAATATTAATAAATATGTTGTAGTCTTTGTATGGTTATTCTTTTTTATTACACCTTATAATGCAATATATTCCGTTACCATTTGGAAAGATATTTTATTTTCTTATATTGTTTTATTGACAACCATTCTTTTATGGAATCATTATCATAATAAATTAGAATGGAATAATAAAAATAAGGTGATTTTTATCTTTTTAAGCATTTTGATATGTCTTTTAAGAAGTAATGGTTTTTATGCCTATATCATATTTGTTATATTATTTTATTTATTATATAAAAAGGAATTTAAAAAGATTTTTATTCCTATAATTATTTCTTTATCATTAGTTGTAATCTTTAAGTATCCCGTATTATCTTTATTAAAAGTAAAACAACCAGATTTTGTCGAAAGTATATCAATTCCACTACAACAAGTAGGTTATGTTATTAGAAAAGATGGTAATATAACTGATGAAGAATTAAATTTAATTAGTAAAATAGCTGATATAGAGAAAATAAAAAATGATGTGACTCACTTTCATATATCAAATCCTATTAAAGATAATATAAGGATGCATGATGTTAATCACTATTTAGAAAGTCATAAATTAGATTATTTAAAATTATGGATTAATTTAGGAATAAAAAATATTAAATTATATAAAGATGCTTATGTATTGCAAACAAGCGGATATTATTATCATAACTATGGAAGATATTGGGTATATCTAAAAGATTTTCAAAATGATGGTTATGCTGGTAAATTAGATATAGAAAGACATGAATTATTACCAGAAATATATTCAAGATTCATAGATTTAAAATTAGAAATAAATGATTTTATTCACTATAATTTTGGAAGTTTAGCTATCAGTTTATATTTAATTTTAATAAGTTTATTTATAACTATTAATAAAAAAGGAAATATCTTAATTTACATCATACCATTAGGTATCTTTATAACTCTTTTAATAGCCACACCAGTTGCCTGTGAATTTAGGTATGTCTATAGTTTATATTTAACTGCTCCAATATTTCTAATAATGTCATTAAAAAGAGGTGAAGTAAATGAAAAATAAAAAAATTGCGGTATTAATACCATGTTATAATGAAGAAAAAACGATTGCTAAAGTAATTAAAGATTACAAAGAAGTATTACCAAATGCCGATATTTATGTATATGATAATAATTCTACAGATAAAACAAGTGAAATTGCTAAAAAGAGTGGGGCTATAGTTAAAAAAGAACCAAGACAAGGTAAAGGTAATGTAATAAGAAGTATGTTTAAAGATATTGATGCTGATTGTTACCTAATGATTGATGGTGATGACACGTATCCTTCTGAAAACGCTAAAGAAATGTGTGATCTAATTATTAATGATGATTATGATATGGTAATAGGGGATAGATTATCAAGTACCTATTTTACGGAAAATAAAAGAATGTTTCATAATAGTGGCAATAGAATAGTTAGATGGTTAATTAATAAATTATTTAAAACTAATGTTAAAGATATTATGACAGGATATAGAGCTTTCTCTTATTCCTTTGTCAAAACCTTTCCCATCATATCTAAAGGATTTGAAATAGAAACGGAAATGACTATTCATGCTGTTGATAAAAATATGAAATTAATTGAAATACCAGTTAATTATCGTGATAGACCAGAAGGTAGTGTTTCAAAACTTAATACTGTATCAGATGGCGCTAAAGTATTAAAAACCATCGCTAGTTTATTTAAAGAATATAAACCATTTCCATTCTTTGGAATAATTAGTTTTCTTTTCTTTTTAATATTTGTTTTCTTTGCCACACCAGTATTTACCGAATACTTTAAAACAGGACTTGTTCCAAGATTTCCAACCCTTATTTTTTCACTATTTATGTTGATAATTTCTTTTGGATTATTAATTTGCGGAATAATCCTTGAAGTCGTAGTTAAAAAACACCGTAAAATATTTGAATATTTCTTAATTCAAACTAAAAAATAAAAAAAGTTCTTTTATCGAGAACTTTTTAATTTGTCTTTAAAGTTAAATATCCAGGAGTAGAACTATTAGCTCCACCATCTATTCTTGCATATTCTTTATCAACATGATTACTATCATATGTTGTTTGAGGGGTTCCTCCACCTTTTAAAGAAGTACACCCATCAAACATTACAGTTGAATTTGAAACTTTATTTGTATTCCATAAATTTGACACCATAATTGTAGTTAATGCTCCAGAGTTATAAAACATTGCCTGCATAATTTCGACATTACTTGTATCAAAACTACTTAAATCAATACTTGTTAAGTTATTACACCTAAAAAACATCATATTCATGTTTGTAACACTACTTGTATCAAAACTACTTAAATTAAGACTTATTAAGCTAGAATTTTGGTGAAACATGCCACTCATATTTGTTACTTCACTTGTGTTTACATTATTAAAGTTGATATTTGTCAAATTTGAAAAATCCGCAACAAGACCATTGCTATCTTCTGGAAAATAAGTTATTCCAGGACTAGCAATATATAATTTATTATTATCTATCCAAGCCTTAACCATACCTTGTCCACCATCTGCAGTTAAATCTATTAAATTAGCATGACTATTTATTTCATTCTCAGATGCTTTTATAAAATTTATTTCTGTTATAGCAGATTTTTGTTCACTTGTAAAAGTATTTGTGCTATAAAAGTTTTTCATATTATTTTTGGATAATATTTCTTCTACCCATGTTCCTTCATTTGCTTCTACTTTTACTTGAAATGATATTCCATTTGTATTTAAACTATTCCATTCAGTAGTTGTAAATACTGTTTTATCAGTAGCAGGTGTTCCGTTATAATAGGTTACTCCATCAATTACTTGTTCTCCTTCTGGATATGTATCACTTATTAATATTTTATCTTTATCGATATATGCTTTAATAGTTATTGTTCCATTAATACCTGTTGCTCCTTTAGCTATATAACCTACCATTAACTGATCATCATTAGATATTGTATCTTTTGCTAATACTTTATAAATATGATTTGTTGCTGTATCTCGATTATCAAAATAATCTTCATCACCTGTTCCAAGTGTTCCACTTGTTGTTGCTGTAATACTTATTGGTATGTTCTTTGTTCCTATAGTATTAGTAACATTTGTTGCACTAATTAAATATTCAATACCTTTATCATACGATGTATCTCCAGTAACTGTTATAGTTGCAGTACCAACATTATCAGTATCTGTTGAAACAGCACTTGAGGCTATTGGAAAAACATTTGATAAATTAATTGTTGTTTGACTACTTGTAAAATTAACTGTACCTGTTTTAACAGTATTTGCACCTCCGGTTCTTGTATAATTAAAGAATGCATATGTAATCCCAACAGTAGCTAAAACCATTAATAAACCTACCATTACTGGTAATAATATTTTCTTTTTCATTTTGACTCCTTTACTATCTTAATATTTATAATAAAATTATATAACGGGTATCTCGTTACGTCAAGATTTTAATTAATTAAAAGTGTCATAATAATCTTTAGAAATAACTTCTAATAATATTGATAGAAAAGAAATATAAAACCAGGAAATTAATCCTGGTTATTTTAATGAACCTTCATATTGTTCTAATTTTATTTTATCAGCTATAGTAACAATAAATTCAGAATTTGTTGCTTTAGCTTTATCAACATCTACACTATATCCAAAGATATCTTCAATTAATTCCCAATTACCTCTAGTCCAACTAAGTTCAATAGCATGTCTCATTGCTCGTTCAACACGAGAAGCTGTGGTATTATATTTTTTAGCAATAGTAGGGTATAATTCTTTCGTTATAGCACCTTTATAATTATTATCACTATATATTAAATTAATCGCTTCTGTAAGATAATCATAACCTTTAATATGAGAAGGAACACCAAGTTCATGTAATAGTTTAGCTATTGATATTTGTAAATTACTATAATATAGATCAATTGTTCTTCTATTATCAATAACACTATTAGAGTATTCCAGTATCTTATCCTCTAAATCAGCAAGTTCAAATGGTTTAAGCATAAAATATTTAATTCCTAAACCAGAAACTTTTCTTATTACCTCTGGAGAATTATAAGAAGTTAAGACAATAATCTTTGTACTTATTTCTCTTTTTTGTAATTCTTCAAGTAATTTTATGCCATCCATACCAGGCATAATTAAATCAAGTAAAACTAACTCATACTTATTCTTACTAAGAAGAGTTAAAGCATCTCTTCCATTATAAGCAACATCTTTTACTTCGATTACTGCGTGACTACTAAAGTACTCCTTAACCATGTCGACTAAACTTTTATTATCATCGACAACAAGTAAATTAATTTTTTTCATTATTTTTTCCTTTCATACTACACGCAATTATGATTATAGTATAACTTTAAAAATAATGCTAGAGCGAAAAAAGACAAATTATGTCGAATTGACACAATTTGTCTATTTTCTTGACTGTTTTATTGCTTTTTTTTCATGATTATAGTAAATATTGGCAAAATTCGCTAAATCAATATCGACTAAAAATTCATATTTCTCATGATTAAATAAATTATATAAGATATCATCTATTTTATTTAATATTTCAAAGGTAGGGGGCTTGTTACTTGCGTTTATCTCCATAAATACTTCTTGTAAATCATTGTAAGCCTCTGGACACGCATATTCCAATATATGAATAAGATCATGAGCACGTCTAGTAAGAATAGCACCATTTTCTACCGTATCTTCACCACCATTACTTCTTGATATTATATGATGAAAAGTAAAGGGATTTTTTCTTGTTAAAACAAAGTTCATCCAATCAATTCCATCTGGTTTATATTTTTTAACCATTATTTTAAGATTTGCTATTTTATTTTTCATAAATCCCCCTTACTTGACATTTTCTATTAATTCATTAAACTCTTCTTTCTTTAAAGAAGTACCTCCTATTAGATATCCATCTATTTTTTCTAATTTTTCAAGTTCTAAAATATTTTTATTATTAATACTACCACCATATAATACTTTAATATCAAAACCATATTTAACAGATACATAATTTTTAATAAAACTTGCGATACTATCAATATCTTTGTTTGTTGGAATAACACCAGTTCCAATTGCCCATATTGGTTCATAAGCAATAATAACTTCTTTTAAGAATTCGCCTTTAATATTTTTAAAAGCCTCATCTATTTCATTAGTTAAAACATCACTTACTTTATCATTATCTTTTTCTTCCTTATTCTCACCAATACATAGAATAGGGATAATTTCTTGTTCTAAACATCTTGCTATTTTTAAATTAACCATCTCATCATCATGAAAATATTTTCTTCTTTCAGAGTGACCTACAATTGAATAGTTAACTCCAAGGGACTTTAATTGACTAGCGGAAATATCTCCTGTATAAGCTCCAAATTCATAGCATGACACATCTTGCGATACTGTATTTAATCCACTATCAACAAATTTAGAAAGATAAATATTAGAAGGAGCAAAATAAACATTAGAATAATTATTCTTTTCAAAGAAACTTATATATTCATCAATATCATTACTTAATAAATTCATTTTATGATTTGCAATAATTAATCTCATTTATTCACCTATAACCTTAATACCAGGTAAATCCTTTCCTTCTAATAACTCTAGTGATGCTCCACCACCTGTAGATATATGAGTAACACGATCACTATAACCTAAAGTATTAATACAAGCTGCAGTATCACCACCACCAATAATAATCGTTTTATCTTTATTAAATGATTCACATAAAGACTTTGTACCATTTTGGTATAGTTTATTTTCATACATTCCAACAGGTCCATTCCAAATAATGGTTTCGGCTTTATCAAGATATTCTCTAAATAATTTAATAGTCTCTGGACCAATATCTAAAGCAATATCATCGGTATCAATATTTTCTTTGATTACTGGTTTATCATCTTCCATGCTTTTAGAAACAACATGATCGACTGGTAAAATAATCTTCTTAGTATTATGAAGCAAATTCTTACAATAGTCAAGATAATCTTCTTCTAAAAGAGATTTACCTATTTCTATTCCTTTAGCTTTTAGAAATGTATAACTCATTCCACCACCAATTAAGATATAATCACATTTATCTATTAAATTATCAATAACACCAATTTTATCACTAACTTTACTTCCACCCATAATAACTACAAATGGATGTTTGGGATTATTAATAACTGGTAGCATATTAAGAAGTTCCTTTTGAATTAAAAATCCAATACCTGATGGTAAGATACTTGCAATACCTACGATTGATGCGCAACTACGGTGACTCACTGCAAAAGCATCATTTATAAAGATATCTCCTAAACTAGCCCAATATTTAGCAAGTTCATGGTCATTATTACTTTCTAATTTATTTGGATAATCTTCAATTCTTGTGTTTTCTAATAAAAGAACATCACCATTATTCATATTATTAATAGTATCTTCAATTTCACTACCTCTTGTTTTATTAATAAAGATAACTTTTTTATATAATAATTCTTCTAATCTTTTACTAACAGGAAGTAATGTTTTATCTAAAATATCTTTTTCTTCCTTAACTCTTCCTAAGTGAGATAATAAAATTACTTTAGCATTATGATTTATTGCATAATTAATTGTTTCAAGGCTTTCACGAATTCTTGTATCATCTACTATTTTACCATCTTTCATTGGTACATTAAAATCAACTCTTATAATAACTTTTTTATTATTTAAATCAAAATCTTTAATCGTTTTCATTTACAATATCCTTTCAAAATTATTATACCATTATTTTTATAAAATTGTTATATCTTTACAAGATAAATTTCTTTTTTATCATCTTTTACCTAAACATTATTTTTATTATTTAATAGAATATAAATGGTGGTTTTATGTTAAATATAAGTGATAATCCTATTTTAATGTCACTACTTGCAACAATGTTTACATGCTTTGTCACAATGTTAGGTGGATCAGTTGTCTTCTTTTTTAAGAAAATAAATAAACTAATCTTAGATGCAATGTTAGCATTATCAAGTGGTATTATGTTAGCAGCTTCTTATTTTTCTTTAATTAATCCATCTCTTTCTATGGCTGAAAGTTTAGGAATGAATAAGGTACTTGTAACATCAATTGGTTTTTTATGTGGAGGTCTATTAATATTATTAACTGATAAAATAATTAGTTATTTACACAAAGATATATCTACTAAAAAGAAAAGATGTTTTATGTTAACTTCATCTATCAGTTTACATAATTTTCCAGAAGGATTAGCAATCGGAGTTGCTTTTGGTAGTATTATGTATCATTTTTCTGGGGCTACAGTAGAATCTGCCATTGCTCTTGCTTTAGGAATAGGTATTCAAAACTTCCCCGAAGGAGCTGCAATTAGTGTTCCTTTAAGAAGAGAAGGCATGTCAAGAAGTAAAGCTTTTCTTTATAGTACCTTTAGTGGCATTGTCGAAATAATTGCTGGTATTTTAGGAGCTTTATTAGTTTTAAAAGTAAGAATTATTTTACCATTTTGTCTTGCTCTTGCAGCCGGAGCTATGATATATGTTGTTGCTAGTGAATTATTACCAGAATGTGAAACTAATGAACACAAAGGTTTTATATCAACATGTGTTATTATAGGATTTATTATTATGATGGCTTTAGATGTATTATTATAACTAAGATTTCTTAGTTATTTTTTGTTAGAAAAATATAGTAAACTGAATTTTTTAAATATTATTGTAATGTTTGAAATACATTTTTTTAAATTTAATGTATAAAATATTAGTAGAACACTTGACGTACGTTCGAAAGTACGTTATAATGTAATTAAGTGAGGTGATGAAGATGGAAATAGTAAACATTACAAATGCTAGACAAAATCTATTTCAATTAATATCAGATGTTAATAAAGGATTTAATCCTATTAATATCGTTAATAGTAAAGGTGATGATGCTGTTTTAATATCTGGATCTGATTGGAGAGATATAGAAGAAACTATATATTTAAATTCCATACCTGGATATGTTGATTCAGTAAAAGAAGCTTTGAAAGAAGATAGAAGTAAATGCACAGTATATAAAAAAGGTGAAAGATGGTAGAATACAAAATTATTTTTTCAAAATTAGCAGACAGAGATAAAAAATTAATTAAACAGGCTGGACTTGAAGAAAAAACACTGAATCTTTTAGATATGATTAGTGAAAATCCATATCAAACACCACCAACATATGAAAAACTAAAAGGAAATTTAGATGGATTATTATCTAGAAGAATAAGTTTGCAACATCGTTTAGTTTATAAAGTCTATGAAAAAGAAAAGGAAATATTTATTGTTAGAATGTGGTCACATTATGATAAAGTAAAATAATGTGATTTTTTTTTAAAACCAATAGTATTATGAACCATTTACTTACTAAAAATATGTTATAATAAAAAAGGAGTGATTTATATATGAGCTTTTCAGTAAAGAAAGAAATAAATGCTAATGATTTTATTAATATTCGTCATAGTTTAAATTGGAATATGATACCAAAAACTTTAGTAGAATCTGCAATAGATGGATCAATGATAAATATTAGTGTTTTTGATAATGATAAATGTATTGGTGTTGGAAGAATAGTTGGTGATGGTGCATTAAAAGGAATGTTAACTGACATAATGGTATTAAAAGAATATCAAAATAAAGGAGTAGGAAAATTAATAGTAACATCACTAATCAAAGAATTAGAAAACATGGTAAAAGATGGATGTTGTTTTCAATTAGAAGCAAGTCCTACGGCTAATAATAGAGAATTTTATCTAAAATGTGGTTTAAAATATAAACCAGAAAATCAAGATGGCGTTTATTTGTGGATAAGAAAATAATAACTCAACCAACAGTATGTGTTCTTAGTAAGTGACTTATTATATAATTAAGTCATAAAAGGAGAAAAGTTTATGGATTTAATTAAGATAGGAAAATTTATTGCTGATTCAAGAAAAGAAAAAAAGATTACCCAAAGTGAATTAGCAGAGAAACTAAATATAACTGATCGAGCAGTATCAAAATGGGAAAGAGGATTATCTTTACCAGATGCTGATAAAATGTTAGATTTATGTAATATCCTTGATATAAATGTAAATGAACTTTTAAATGGTGAAAAGATTAATATGAAAGACTATGAAAAGAAAAATGAAGAGTTATTATTGGAACTTGCTAAACAAGAAGAATTAAAAAACAAAAAGATGATAACAGATATGTATGTTTTAGCTATTACTACAGTTATATTTTATATTGGAATAATATTACTTGCAGCGTACACATTAAAAGAAGGAACTCTATTTGGTATTATTGTTACTATATCTTCTATCATTTTAGTTATTGTAGCTTTATATGCCTTTAAACTTGAAATAAATGCTGGATATTATGAATGTAGGAAATGTCATCATAGATATGTTCCGAATTCCTATTGGAAAATAATTTTTTCTCCTCATTTAAATATAACAAGATACTTAAAATGCCCTAAATGTGGTAAAAGAAGTTGGTCTAAAAAAGTTATGAGTAAGGGAGATAATGAATAATGAAAAAGTTTATAAAAGAACACTTTAAATTTTTATTATTAGTGTTAATTAGTGGACTAATAGGTGGTTATTGTCTTGGATTATATAGTTATGATTCCTTATCTATTGATTTATTAAAAGAACTACAAAAACAAAATGTTACTAAAGAAATGGTTGCTTTATCTTTCATGATTCAATATGGGATACTATTTGGATTAATTCTTGCTAGCATAGGTATCATATTATCTAAAAAAAATAATCTATGGAAAAAATTTAAAATAAATAAAAAAGCTTTGATTACAACAATAATTATTACTATTATCGGAGCCTTATTGTTATTCCCAGGAGATAAATTAATATTTGGTTCAGTTAATACATGGGTACTTGAACAATACACAGTAAAACCTACAATTTATAAAATAATTGGAGGATTACTGGTTGGTGGTATCATTGAAGAAGTTATGATGCGATTATCGTTTATGTCATTAATTGTATTTATAATATCTAAATTCTATAAAAATAAAAAAGAAATACCAACTATTGTTTTTATAATTGCAAATATTATATCATCATTACTTTTTGCAGCAGGTCATCTTCCATCAACTTTAACTATGACTTCCTTAACCCCAATAATAATCATTAGATGTTTCTTATTTAATGGTGGTTTAGGTTTATGTTTTGGTTACCTATATCGAAAATATGGAATAGGTTATGCAATGATATCTCATGGTTTATGTCATTTGATATCTGATATGCTTATGATTTTATTTATTTAAAAGATTAAGTAAAAAATATATGATAATAACTAGAGAAACCTAGTTTTTTTTATAAATATCTTACATTGAAAATTACTATAAAACAATAGGTAAAATATGTCCAAAAAATGTAATATAAATGTAAGAATTAAAAAAATCTTCTTTTTCTATGATATAATAAATTTAGTGGAGGAATTATGAAAGATAATAAAGAATATCATTTTTTTACAGCAAGTACCGCTAATTATCATGATAATAATTTTCAAGAATTAGTTGATGAAGAAAAAAATAACGGTAATGTTTATTGGCATATTAATATTGGTACAAAAGGATACCATAAAGTTAAAGAAG
>CAMVAF010000003.1 GCA_947165365.1 uncultured Clostridia bacterium
TTTCCAGAACCACCACCTGATAAATATAATTTCATATATTACCTCTATCTAATTAAATTTTTAATTCTTTCTTTTGGAACTCCCGCTGAACGTAAACGAGTTTCAAAATCATTCCATGATCCATTAACATTTAATTTACTAACATTATATCCTTCATTTACCAATAAGCTAATGATATTAGAATGACAATTTCTTTCATATTCATTTATAACATTATTTTCATCTATTAGAGTATCTATCTTTTGCCAATCTTTCCAATATATAATACATTCTTTCAAATAACTTAATTCCAATTCGTCTAGTCTTCTTGAATTTAATAATTCTGCTAACTTTTTAGAAAATAATCTTGCTCGATATCCACTATTTTTCCATGATGGTTTTACATTACATACCGAAAGTAATGAAAGAGCTGAAATGAGAGCTTTTTCACGTGGTAATAACAGTTTAGAATCACTATACAAATCATAATAAGAAATATTATTAACACACCATCTTAATCTTTCAATTCCAAAACCTAAGTCACACATTGTCTCAATCTTATCATTATCAACCTTTTTAAAAAAAGTGGTATCGCCGATTTCAATATTATTATAATAATAAAATGTACGATTTCCTTCTAAGTTAATATTATTCCAATTATCTATATAATAATCTTCTGAAATTGTAATATTTCGTTTATCTAACCCAATTTGATAAAAGAACTCTAACCAATCATTAACTAACTTTTTATACTCTGCAAGAGATAAATTAAATCTTGATGTTGTGCTATTAATAAATGCTAAGGATGTTCCCTCATCAAGTGTATCTAAATATTGTGTTCTAATAACTGGTTGAGCAATAAATATATTCTCATTTTCTTTTATATTTCCATTTAAATACTCTGATAATAATGGTTGTATACCAGCACTATAAAATACGGTATCTTTATTATTTACAATATTAAATGGTTTAATTATTTTATAATCATTTTCACTAAAAAATTTATATATATCACTCGAAAACAAAATATTTTTCATAAATTCCTCTAACTATTTTAATAATTATTTACTTTTACTTCTCTACTTACTATTTTCTCTGTTGTTTTATAATGATTTTTTACTTCTTTATTAACCAATTCTTCTATTTGCTTTTTAATATCCTTTGAAACTCTTGTATTTAATTCAACACTAATATTCCATGGATTTTCTATACTATCACCCATTTTTGAAGTACAATAAACCACATTTTCTAATCCAAATTTCTTGTATATCTTTTCACTTATAATATCACCAATTGCTGTAAATAATTTACCAGTATGATAAACTGGATTTTTGCCACATGCAGCTTCCATACTAAAACTTCTACTAAATGGTATAACCCCTCGAGAACGATTTCCTCTTCCAACTGCACCCTCATCACCACTTTCAATAGCACTTCCAGTTAAAGTCATATACATATCATTTTTCTCATAATTATCTCTAGTATTTAAGAATAATTTAATTTCATTATCTTTAAAATGTTTCTTTATTATTTTAATAACATCACTTCTAATTAAATCTAATTTTTCAATATAATCACTTAAGTCTTTTACATATTTCGATATTAATGGTACACATGAAGTTATTTCAATACTATTATTTTTTCTAATACCCATTACCTTAATATCATTACCAGTCCATGGAAATTTTTCTTTATATGTCTTAGAATTTAATGTCATTTCAATATCTAATACCGTTTTTTCTAATTCACTCATTGGATAATAACTAACTGTTGTTGAAGTATCATTACAACGAAAGTGATTATTATGTCGCTCAATATCTTCTTTACTTACTACTTCATAGAATTTTTCTCTTTCGTTATTAGTTGTATTATCATTATTATAAACAACACCCGGTCCTTCGTTATGATGAGTATTATCTACTATAACTAAATCCTTTTTTAAATCTAACATTGGAAATAATTCTTTAAAATAGTTCTTAATTGTATCAGATACTATTTTCATATAATCAATTTTTTTATTTTTAAAACGATCAGTAAAACGTCCATTAATTAATATTCTAATTGGTGATGTCATTTCACCTCCACCAAATTTAACTTTAGATCCACCACCTAAAATAGATAGTTTATCTATCATATGTCTTAATATTACACCATAATTTTCGAGACAATACTTTGAATATTCAGATGAAATCTTTTCTGCTAATGTATCACATACATTATCTGGATGCCCTTTACCTTTAGTTTCAACTACTTCAAATTTAGTATCATTAATATCACTCTTTTTGTTTGTATAAATAAATATTTCCACTATAACACCTCTTTCTTGATTTATATAATATCATGAAATATATGCAAACACAATAAAAAAATCTATTTATTTGCACTATATTTGATTACTTTTACTAATAAAAAGAATAGTCAAAAAAATAATTTTGATACTATTCCATAAAGTATACTTTTATATTTGGTCATATATGATATTTTTGTAATTTGGACGAATAAAAGTCACAACTTTAAATCAGATATTTTAAGACCTATTTAGTACTACTTAGTCTTTTTAATTCATTACTAGTTAACAAAAAAGACCTAAAATAGACCGAATTTCATACTATGATACGAAGTAACAAACGTGGTTATTAGGAAACAATTCCTTAAACTCACTATAAAGTTGACCTGCAAGTGTATTATTATGCGCTAATACCAAAGTAGGTTTATTAACTTTCCTAATAACATTAGCAATTGTAAAAGTTTTACCAGTTCCTGTTGCACCAAGAAGTACCTGATTCTTTTCTCCAAATTTTATTCCATTTACTAATTTATTAATTGCTTCAGGTTGATCTCCGGAAGGCGTAAATTTACTAACTAGATTAAACATATCACCCGCTCCATTTCGTTTATTATTTTATCATTTAAATAAAACAAAAACAAGGTACTTATTATCTTTCCCTTGTTATATTATTTACTAAAATCTATTTAAATATTTAATCATTTTTTAAAACAATAAGTGGTATCATTAATTCTTCTTTTGTTAATCCCGTATGATTGCCTTTTGGAAATGAAGTATCTTCTTTATAATCACTATAAAAAGCATAACCTTTTTTACATAAACTTATATATTCACCTAATGAATCATTAGCATATTTTGTCATTTTTTTACCAAACATATTCCTTTTTATAAATTCTTCTTTTTTAAATAAAATTAATTTATTATCAAAATCTTTATGAAATTCTTTTTCAAATTCTTTAATCATATCTTTTTTTACAAAGAAAGTACTTGTTCCCATATCAATAGATGGATAAGCATAAAAATATTTATGATATTTATTTAAATCCATATAAACAACATTATTAATAGGAATTTGACCATGATCTGCTATAACTATTATTTCTGTATCGTCATTTAATGGAAATAGTTTTTCAATATTTTTTTCTATTTTTTCTACCTCATCATAAACAAGTTTACTATATGGACCATTTTGATGCTCTAATGTATCAACATATGGAATATAAAGATAAGTAAAAGTATCTTCTTTACTGTTCGTTTCTTTTTTTATTATATCCATTGCTTCATCATAATCACTATAACCTTTTCTAATATTTGATGCAGCACAATAATTTGTATATTTACTATCAAGTAAATGATTAGGTTGTAAAACAGTTGTTTTTCTTTTTAACTCATTAAAAATACTAGGTCTTTTAAATATTTTTTTTAAATCAATATTTAAATCTTCCTTACTTTGTCTTTCTTTAGTTAAAAGAGTATAATAATTTAAACATAATTTTCGATTATATCCAAACCAACCAAAAATTCCCGTGCTAGATGGATATTTGCTAGTTGCAACTGTTGTTAATACACATCCCGTAGCTGTTGGAAAAACCGTTTGTATATCCATTTTTTTATTATTATAGAATAATCCTTTATTATTCATATTATCTAATAAATCAGACCCCATGCCATCAACAAGAATTAATACAATATGCTTTTTATTTAAAACATATTTCTTTAGTTCTTGCATGCTTTTTGTTTCTTTAAAATTCATACCAGAATAATTATAAATTAATCTAACTAAATCAACAATATTAGTTTTATCGTAATCAGGAATAACAAAACTTTCTTTATTAAATATTTTTTCAAAATTACTCACCATAATAACTCCTTTTTATTTATTCTTTTTCTTTTACAATAGTTTTACCATTAGAAATAACAGTATCGATATTATAATCATTATCCATAATTATCATATCAGCATCATTATTAATTTTAATACTAACTTTTCGTAATAGTCATAATGCTTTACATAGATTAGTAGTAACAGAACTAATAGTATCGTTAACTAAATATTTTTTTTCGCATATTCAATATTTTAAAAGACCATGAATTATTGAATTATCGTTTTTTTTCATTCTATCACCAACAAAAAGCAACGTAAAGATAGTTAAGTTACTAAAAAAATAATAATACATTCAAAAATAAATCCTGATAAATACTATAACATTTAATCGGCAAATTTAACTTTTGATTTATATATTAACCATATTTGTACAAAATGTCAATATGACTTATTTTTTGCTTTTTATAATAAAATTCAACTATCTAAAAATAAGTCACCATTTTCTCATATAAGAATTATCTCAACGATTCATTATAAAAAATAAAATAATAATTTTATAAAAATATGTCAAAATTAATTATTAAAACCATAAGTATGATAAACTATAAATGAGAGGTGAAATATATGAAATTCAAATTACAAAATCGTTGGTTTATTGATAATAATAAAATAAGTATGTCTTTAGTGAACTTTTACGTTGATATTAAAATATTAGTAGAAGATGGAGAGCTATGTTATAAACTACGGGTATTTGACGATAACAAAGTAGCCTTAACTTTTATTTTTGAAACATTGGAGAATACAATGACATTTGTAGAAGATGTGGTTAACAAAAATTATTCAACAACTTTATTGGATATAAAAAAAACATACGATGAACAATACGGTAAAAGTAAAATAATAATTAAAAACAGGTATAATAATTAGAAAAAATGGAATTATCTATTAAATTATCCACGTAGTTACACCCTTATATCATCACCTAACTGATTAATAACTATAATATATTATAAAAATGAATACTCCCCGTAGCTTGCTGTGGGGAGTATTCATTAATCAATAACTATTTACATCTATTTGAAACATTTTTTCCTAATCCACCACCAGAGATAGTTGCCTTGGTATTAGTGAAATCAACAACAATAGCACCTGAAGAAGAATTTTCAGTATAGTAAGCATTACACATATTTAATCCCATGTTTTTAAAACAAGAATCATATGTTTTACCATTTTTATATTTTATACTATCATTAGTTATTCGGTAACTATTATCAGAAAATTTATCATCAATATTCTCCGTAACTATATAATATTTTGAAGATACTTTCAATGGTTTTAACCCTGTACAATTAAAATTACCATGATGAGGAATTTTATAAACATCCAACGTTTGACCATTTTTATATGCAACATCTGCTTTATATTTAATAATATAATTTAAAATATCATAATTATTTATATCACCAGTTAACAAAGCATTATGACCATTTACACGAACCAAGTTAACAAGAGAATTTAAATTTTCTCCTGATCCACGATAATCATTTGATGTAAAATAATTAAATGCGTTACTATTAGAATAATTAACAATTCTTTGAGTGGTATTGAAGAAATGGATATTCATATTACCTCCTAATTTTACCACTCCACTTTTATTAGCACTTTCTACAAAATCTGAACTACTATCAACATATGTAATACCAACTTTTTTCTCTTTAATTTTATTTATTATCGAATCATAACGTTGCTTTGTCGTACTTATAGTTTCTGATTCATGTGCAAGGTCAGCTTCAGCATCTTTATTAGTATATTTCTTCATATAAACTCTTCCTATTTTATAATTATTTAATAAGTTAACCATATTACCATTATGATCAACATGTGGATGTGATATTATAATAAAATCTAATCCTTGACTATTAATATCATATTTATTTAAATAATTTTTTAAAGCCGTCCATCCAGCAGTTTTTCCAGTATCTACTAAAGCAAAATTACCATTAGATTCCAAAAGTATTGCATCACCATTTGAATTTGTATTTAAATCAATAAAATGCAATCTATAACCCTTAATTGATATTGTTACAGTTTTTTCTAAATTATCACTTGATGCTTTAAAAATTACTGTACCTGTTCTTAAAGTTTTTATATTACCATTATTATCAATAGTAGCAATTTTATTATTACTACTTGTATATGTTATCTTACTACCTGTATTATTGGTTCCCGTAACTTTTAAAGTTTCTCCCAAAATAATAGTTGTCTTAGGAACAGACACTGAAAGAGTTGGCGTTATAGTTGCTGTACCAGTTTCTTTATTATTAATAATAATATTTGCAGAAGCTACTTTATTATTATTTGTTTTTGCTGTTATTGTTACAACCCCTGCTTTTAAACCTTTTACTACACCATTATTATCTACCATAGCAATATCTTGATTACTACTTGACCATATTACATTTTTATTAGTAGCATTACTTGGACTAATATTAGCTATTAAATTTACTGTTTCTCCAACATTAATTGTTTTATTTGTTATATTTAAACTTATCCCTGATACCATTATTTCATTTTGAACTTTTGGACTCGGTGTTATATTATTCTTTATTACATCTATATTTACACTTCCAACTTTCCCATTTTTCGTTTTTCCTGTTATTATTACTTTTCCTTCTTTTATTCCTTTTATTATTCCATTTGATACTGTTGCTACTCGATTATCACTACTTGTCCATTCTATATTTTGATTTGTTGTGTTTGATGGATTAAAAACCACTGTTAAAATTGCACTTTCTCCTATATTTATCTTTAAATAACTTGGCTTTATACTTATGCTTTGTGCTTCAATTATTTGATTTTTATCAGTAACTACTGGTGTTGGGGTTATTGTTTCTTTGATATTCGGCGTTGGTGTTAATTGATTATTTTTTGGAGTTGTTTGGGGACTATTTTCAGTTGGTGTTGGAGAGATATCATCATTTGTTTTAACTATTACTTTATATTCATTTTCTATTTTACCATTCACATATAAACTAATAATCGTTTCTCCCTCACTAATTCCTTTTACCACTCCATTATCTACTGTTGCTATTTCTTCATTTTTACTTTCCCAAAGAATAAAACCATTTTCGATATTACTTTCTAACTTTTTACTTTCTCCAACAGTTAAATTCTCTACTAAAAGATTATTTTTATTAGTATGTACATTCATCTTAATAACAAAAAATAATGAAACTACAATTGCTATTATTAAAAATATAGCAGGAAAAACACTTCCCTTTATTTTATCAATCATCTCATCACCTCTATGATAAATAAATTATAACACACCCTATAGAAAAAAAACAATTACAAAGCTAAATTTAATATTCATTTAATAAAACTTAATTAAAATAACTATGTTAATTGATTTTATTAACAAATACATTTATGAAAGGAAGATGTTATGTATATTTTAAAAAATGCTATTACAAGTATCAAAAGAAATAAAGGAAGGAATATTTTAATAGGAATAATTATTATTGTAATTTCAGCTGCTTCTGCCATAACTCTAGCTATAAGAGAAAGTGCAACTAAAATAGTTACTGCTTATGAAAATAAGAATCCCTTAACAGCAACAATTGGAATGAATCGAGAAAACCTAATGAAAAATCTAAGAGATGGTAACAAATCTCAAGAAGAAATGATTAATGCTTTTAATGAAATTGAAAGTATTACCGAAGATCAAATTAAAGAATATGGACATAGTTCTAATTTAAAAAGTTACTATTATACTTATGAATTATCCGTAGATGCTAAGGATATTAAAGAAGCAACTGATAGTTTAGTTAAAGAAACCACAACTACGAAAACAGAAACTACAACGACCACAAGAAAAACACCAAGTGGAAATTCAAATGGTGGAAGAATGCCACCAGGAGGATTTGGTGGATCAACTTCAACTACCAGAAGAAAAACAACTACAACAAAAACCGAAAAAATCTTTAATGAAAAAGCCCAAGATGGAGCCTTTACACTAATAGGATATAATTCATATGAAGATATGAAAGACTTTATTAATGGAAATTACCAAATAACTTCTGGAGAAGTATCCAGTGATTTTACAAGTAATACCTGTGTTATTAGCGAAGAATTAGCAACTCTTAATAATTTATCGGTAGGAAGTACTATAACAATCATTGATCCTAAAACGACTTCAAATACTTATACTCTAGAGATTACAGGAATTTATAAAGAAAACACTGATTCATCACAAAATATGAGTACCATGTTTACAAGTTCTGCTAATAATATTATTACAAACACTACATTTATTAAAACAATTTTAGAGAAAAATAGTAATATAAAGCCAACAATCACCCCTACTTTTATTTTAAATGATAAAGATAGTATTGAAAACTTTACCAATGAAGTAAATGAAAAAGGATTAAGTGAATATTATAAGATTACCACTAATTTACAGGATATTGAATCAGCTACAGAATCTGTTAATAATGTAAAAACTTTCGCTACAACCTTTCTTATAATAACTTTAATTATTGGTGGTGTTGTCTTAATAGTTATTAATATGATTAATATCAGAGAAAGAAAATATGAAATAGGTGTATTAAGAACTATTGGTATGAAAAAAAGTAAAGTATCTATCCAGTTTATGTTAGAATTACTTATTGTTACCCTATTTGGATTACTAATTGGAGCTGGAATTGGTTCTATAACTTCTGTTCCTATCGCTAATTCCTTAATGGCGAATGAAATAGAAACTGCTAATAGTAAATATGATAATATTGAAAAAAACTTTGGATTAAATAATCGAAAAGAAAATCAAACGACCACTGAAGAAAAACAAAATACTGAAGAATCTAATAAAACTGTTGAAGAAGAAAAAGAAACAAAAGAACCTGTTAATATGAAAGATTATCAATTTGGTATTGCTAAAGTCAATGAAATAGAAAGTATTGATGCTATTGTTGATTTTAATGTTCTAATTAAACTACTTGGAATAGGAATTATCTTAACACTAATTTCATCCCTTGCTAGTATGATAGCAATTGCCAGATTTTCACCATTAACAATATTAAAGGAGAGAAGCTAATGGAAAATATTTTAAAAGTATCTAATGTTAGTTATCGATATAAAGATGCTAATAAAGATGATTATGTATTAAAAAATATTAATTATAATTTTCAAAAAGGAAAAGTTTATGCCATTAAAGGAAAAAGTGGTAGTGGAAAAACAACCCTACTATCCCTAATTAGTGGTCTTGAAAAAAAATATGAAGGAGAAATTTTTTATAAAGATAAAAATCTAAAAAAAATAGATTTGGATAATTATCGTAATCATGATATTGGAATAGTCTTTCAAAGTTATAACCTCCTACCTCATCTTACTGCTTCAGAAAACATTATTTTATCCATGGATATCAGTAAAATCAAAGAAAAAAACAAAAAAGAACTAGCTATTAAATTAATGGAAAAAGTAGGACTAAATAAAAATCAAAGTTCAAGAAGAGTATTAAAATTATCCGGTGGTGAACAACAAAGAGTAGCTATTGCTAGAAGCCTTTCTTATAATCCAGAAATTATTATTGCTGATGAACCAACAGGTAATCTAGATAAAGAAACAGAAACCGAAATATTAAATATTTTTAATGATCTAGCTCATAAAGATGATAAATGTATAATTATTGTTACTCACTCCCAAAATGTATGTGATAGATCAGATTATGTTTATGAACTAAAGAAAAATGAGACTTAAAATCTCATTTTATTTTTTATAAATATATATTACATCAAATGATAAACAACCAATAATTTCTAAAACAATCATTATCAAAATAACTTTTCTTATTTTTTCATTACATAATAATATATCTCTTGTTATACTACTTAATTTACTATTATATCTTCCAAGATAATTATTAATATTTACTAGATATCTATCATTATTTTTATTATTATCCCCTCTTGTAATAAAAGAAATATTTTCATTATCATTAACAATTTCAATAACCCGATGAATACTTAAATATTTAAAATTATCTAAATCATTTCCTGTTTCATATTTAAATAAAATTAAATCACTTTCTTTAATATCATTAATATCTACCTTATCATAAAGAATAGCATCTCCTGTAGTAAACAATGGACTCATACTATCACTTTGAATTATCACTATTCCATAATCTTTGTGATTTTCATATTTCTTTGGAATAATATATCCTTGATATAAAACATAGAACAAAATAATTAAAAAGATATTTACAATCAATAAAAATAAATATTTCCATTTTTTGATAATATTATCTTTTTTATCAATAATATTAATAATTGCTTTATCTTCATCATGAATTATATCACCTGTCAATAATTTTAAAACTGATACATTAAGTTCTTTTGATAATGGTATTAATAAAGAAATATCAGGAGCACCTCTTCCATTTTCCCACTTTGATATTGCTCTATCTGTTACCCCTATTTTTTCTGCTAATTCACTTTGTGTCAATCCTCTTTCATTTCTAATTTTCTTAATTAATTTTCCTACTTTTTCTTGATTCATTCTTCCTCCTTTATCTTCATATTAATATAATAATAAAAATAAAACAACAAACGAATCGTAGAATTAAGAATATTTTATTTTGTTTTTACATAGGAAACATTTCCATATGTCCTTTTATCACTTACTTCATGATAACTTGAACTAATAAATTCATATAAAGATTTAGGACTACATTCATGTCCATTAATTAAATTATTATATTCATCATCAGTTAATGAGTATAAACCAACCGCAATTTCTTTTTTACCATCACATTCTATTAAAGAAGGATTTTCTATATCAAAAATAAGATGCTTTGTAGGATCATTACACATTTCTTTATTTAACATAACAAAAGCATGAGACTCATTTTGAAAATCTTCTGATGTAAGATATGATAAAACTAAGGATGGTTTTCTCGTTATATAATTCATCTCATACATTTTTTTTAAAATTATATAAGCAGCAATTGATTTTTCACTACACTTAGCAATATTTTTTCCTTTTAAAGAAGATAACTTTGTCCCAATAATCATTCCCTCTTCATCAGTAACATAATTACTAAAATAAGTTTCTTCTCTTGATTTATTATTTTCATTTTTTGAATAAAAATAATTATATACATCATTATAAATCATCGTAATGAGAGAAATAAGATTCTTATTATCTTTTAATTTCTCACTAAACATATTCATATCATTTATAAACTCTTTATCAATAATAATTGTTCCAAAACCAACAATGGTATTTTCAAAAATACAATTTTCACCAATAGTTTGATTAACTATTGTAGGAATATTGTTCAAACTTTTTTCTATTTTATTAATCACTATAATCCTCCAAGATAATAACATCATACCAAAAATAAAATAAATTTACAATCATTAAAAAAAATCTAAAATTAATTAGATTCTTTTTCTTTTAATAATTCATCAACATAATCAATTGCTATTTGAATTTTATCCTCCAAAAGTTCACATACTGGAGCTACTTTATAATTATGATGTTTCTCCCAAGATAATTTAATATTATTATCAACATCAATAGCTTCCTCTGGATCTTCAAATCTTGCTTTATTATTACTATTAGAATATCTATTTTCCATGTCAGCAGCTACTGTAATCATATGAATAACTAAATCATATTCTTTTAATAAATCTTCATTTTTTAAATTGTTTTCTTCTAACATTTTGTTATAATTTTCTTCCCCTAAATAAGCTCTAACATCAACTGAACCACGATCACACAAGATAACTATTTTTGTATCATCATTATAAAATTTAATGAAATCTTTTAATCTTTTCTCTTTAAATAATTGTAAATTAAGTATTTCATTTTCAAAATCATAGACACTAACAGCATTTTTTCCAAAAGGTCTAATACCATTTTTAATAGTTTCCGTAGCACATTCATTAACTATTAAAACATGATATCCCATTTCAACTAGATGTTCTTCAATTCGTGAAATTGTTGTAGTCTTGCCGGCACAGGGACCACCTGTTAAAGCAATCTTGGCAATTAAATTTCCCATATTTACTCCTTAATCCAAATCAATACTATTATAAACTTATTTAAAATAATGTCAATATTTTTATATAATTTGTTAATAAAAATCCTTATATATCTTCATTATTCATTAAATATAATTATTTTATGATTCTTTATTGTATTTTTAACATCAATTACTCTTTGATTAGATGATCCTTTATATTTTAAAGTAGAATCATATTTTTCAATTTCAAATCTTCCATCTACTAAAACATCTAAATAATTAATTATTTCTTTATCTTTAATATATTCTTCAAATAAATATCCACTCCATAACCAGATGGTTTTATCTGGATATTTCTCTTTAAATGATTTACAAAGTTTTACAGTACCAGAAATGTTAACTGGATGTAAAGGTTCGCCGCCTAATATTGACAAGCCTGAGATAACATCGTTATCACATAATTCTAATATATGATTAATTGTTATATCATTAAATTCTTTACCACCATTAAAATCCCAGGTATCACTATTAAAGCATCCATCACAATGAAAATGACACCCCTGAAAGAAAATAGACACCCTAACTCCTGGTCCATTAGAGATATCCATCTTTCTTATTTTATTATAATGCATAATTATTCATCATCCTTATTATCTAAATGAATTACGCGTTCTTTAATTTCTTGGGTTCTTCCCTTATTCCAAAAGTTACTTCCAATATATCCACAAGTACGTCTTGCAACATTTAGTTTAGCATGATCTTTATTTCCACATTGTGGGCAATACCACTCTAGATTATCATCAATTAATATTTCACCAGTATATCCACATTCCATACAATAATCACTCTTAGTATTAAGTTCAGCATACATAATATTATTATAAATGAACTTAATAACTTCCATAACAGAATCTAAGTTATTTTCAAGATGAGCAGTTTCAATATAACTTATTGCACCACCTGGAGATAATTTTTGAAATTCACTCTCTAACTTTAATTTGGTAAAAGCATCAATTTCTTCAAAAACAGGTACATGATAAGAATTAGTTATATAATCACGATCAGTTATTCCTTTAATTACACCAAATCTTTCTCTTAAACACTTAGCAAACTTATATGTTGCTGATTCAATTGGAGTACCATAAACAGAATAATCAATATCTTCTTCCCCCTTCCATGTTTTACATTTATCATTCATATACTGTAGTACTTTAAGTCCAAATTCTTTACCTTTACCATTATCTGTATGAGAATTACCTGTCATATATTTAACACATTCATAAAGTCCTGCATAACCAAGACTAATAGTTGAATAACCATGATGTAATAATTCATGAATACTTTCACCTTTATCAAGTCTTGCTAAAGCTCCATGTTGCCATAGAATAGGAGCAACATCACTTGTAGCGTGACTTAACCTTTCATGTCGAAGTTTTAAAGCACGATGACACATATCAAGTCTTTCATCAAATATCTTCCAGAAACTATCCATATCACCACCACTTGATAAAGCAACATCAGGAAGACTAATTGTTACAACACCTTGATTAAATCTACCATAATATTTTCCTTTTCCAGGAACATAATTTTTCGCTTTAGCAACATTACCTAAACTAATACTTCTATCTGGTGTTAAGAAGCTCCTACATCCCATACAAGGATAACAGTCACCTTCTCCATATTCGTTTTTCTTTAATTCTTTCATTATCTTTTCACTGATATAGTCGGGTACCATTCTTTTAGCCGTACATTTAGCTGCTAATTTCGTTAAATAATAGTATTTTCCTTTAGGATTGATATTATCTTCTTCTAAGATATACAAAAGTTTGGGAAAAGCTGGAGTTACATAAACACCTTTTTCATTTTTCATACCAAGAATTCTTTGATTTAAAAATTCTTCAATAATCATAGCAAGTTCCTCTTTGTATTCATCTGTTTCTCCTAAATACATACACACTGATAAGAAAGGAGCTTGACCATTAGTATTAGTCATAGAATTTACTTGATATTGAAATGTTTGAACACCATCTACTATTTCTTTCTTAAGATCTTCCATCACAAACTTATCTATTTGTTCCTTAGAAAGTTTTCTTGATTTATATAACTTTTCATATCTTTTTTTAGAATCTCTTACAAAAGGAGCTAAATGAGTTAATGAAATAGTAGCTCCTCCATATTGAGCTGATGTAACTGCCGTAATAATTTGTGTTGCAATCGTCATTGCTGTTAAAAATCTATGAGGTTTTTCAATCATAACTCCATTTATTGTCGTACCATTTTGAAGCATATCATCAAGATTAATCAAATCACAGTTATGTAGGGCATTCTGAGCAAAATAATCTGCATCATGAAAATGAATGATTCCCGCATCATGAGCACTAACAATATCTTCGGGAAGTAAAAATCTTCTTGTAATATCAGTACTAGTAATACCAGCTAAATAATCCCTTTGGGTAGTAACAACTTTAGCATTTTTATTAGAATTTTCTGTATTCCAATATTCGTTTTCTCCATCAATTAATTCTTTAATTGAAAGATCAGTAGTATTACTTTTTCTTACAAGTTCCCTATGGTATCGATATGTAATATATTCTTTAGCAAGCTTATATTTACCAATACTCATTAATCTTTCTTCAATAATATCTTGAATATCTTCAACAAGCATTCTTTTTTTCTTTAATCCTTCAATATATTTAATAATATTCTTTATTTGAACATCACTAATCATTTCATCTTCAACTACATCTCTATTAGCTCTTTTAATAGCATTAAATATTTTATCAGGACAATAATCTACTATTTGTCCATCTCTTTTTATAATCTTCATACTTTTCCTACCTTCTAGTTCATAATAGCATAAATAAAAATAAAAATATTGTTGCAAATGCAACAAATTTAACTATTATTTTTAACACCTATATTTTATAAGAAAAAGTTATTTCAACATTTACAAAATTATACATATTATTATACAAAATTTGACAAAAAAAGAAGAAATAAATTCTTCTTAATAATCTAATATGTTGTTGTTCTATTACTGAATCTAACACCTTTCTTAGGAAAATTAACCATCGATCTAGGATTAACCAAATGACTAGTAAATTTAGAATAAGTGTTACATTTTGATTCATCTAAATATAAACATTTTCCTATTGTTAAATGCAAATGTCTTCCTGTTGAACAATTATCCCATGGAGTATATCCACCCCAAGATGCATTTTTATTATTTCCACCAGCTGATGCAATTTTAGTATTTTGATCAACATAATCACCAGTTTTAACATAAACTTGATATAAATGCTGATAAACTGAAGTATAATATTTTCCATTTATATTATGATGAATAAAAACCATTGTACCACCACAATCTTGTCTTTTTTGAGCATTAGGCCAAGGTATATGCCAATTAATAGCTGCTACAGTACCTGGGGCAACTGCATAAACATCATAACTACCACCAGTTAAATCAATTCCCGTATGAAGTCTATAAACATGTTTTGTAGGATGGTATCTCAATCCATATTCACTTGATACATATCCTGAATTAAGTGGTCTAACCATTTTACCTGCAAAAGGAATCTTACCACAAGTATTAATATCTTCATTATCTTTACAACCTATTTTTTCATAGTGGTCAATACGACTTTTTAAAAGTTTAATTTCCGATTCTGCACTGATACTAGCATCCAATGCTTCATCTAAATTATCACCAAGTTTAACAAGTTCATCTGCTAAATTATCTTGTTCTTTATTAAGATTTGTAATTTGAATCTTTAAATCTTCTGTTTTTTGTTTAAACTTAACAATTGTATTATTATATTCTTCAATTAAGGTATCATTATAATCAACCATTTGTTCTGAGACAGCACTACGAATTATCAAGTCTTCCACTGATTTAGAACCAAAGATATATTCAAGATAAGCATTTTCACTATTTTGAATTTGAATATATGCAATAACATCTTTTATTTCAACTTCTTTTTCTTTAGTTTTTTTCTCAAGTTCTACAATCTCATCTTCTGTTTTTTTAATATTATCTTGATCCTTTATAATTGTTTCGGATATTTCTTTTACTCTTGAATTAACATTAGATATTTCTTTTTCGGTTAACTTTTTCTTATTTTTAGCAGCATTTAATTCTTCCTGATACTTAGCAAGTTCATTTTTAAGGTCTTTTACGGTTTTAGCAGAAACATTAACATTAATCATAAATAAAAATATCAAAACAAATATATATTTAAATATTCTTTTCATATCATTTATCACAACCTTAATAAAAGTATATCATATTTTTTAAATAAATAAACATTTTTCATTAAAATTTCACAAAAAAAGAAGGATTTCTCCTTCTTTATTACTATTTATCAATTTTAGAAACTGTACCAGCACCAACAGTTCTTCCACCTTCACGGATAGAGAATTTAGTACCTTGTTCTAGAGCAATTGGGTGAATTAATTCAACATGAATGTTAACATTATCACCTGGCATTACCATTTCAGTTCCTTCTGGTAATGTAATAACTCCAGTTACGTCAGTTGTTCTAAAATAGAATTGTGGACGATAGTTTGCAAAGAATGGTGTATGACGTCCTCCTTCTTCTTTAGAAAGTACATAAACTTCTGCTTCGAAAGTAGTATGAGGTGTAACAGTACCTGGCTTAGCAAGAACTTGTCCACGTTCTACTTGTTCTCTTGAGATACCACGAAGTAATACTCCAGCATTATCTCCAGCTTCAGCATAGTCTAATTGTTTTCTAAACATTTCAATTCCTGTAACAACAGTTTTTTGAGTGTCACGAATACCAACGATTTCAACTTCATCATTAAGTTTTAATTGACCTCTTTCAACACGTCCTGTTACAACAGTACCACGACCAGTGATTGTGAATACATCTTCGATACTCATTAAGAATGGTTTATCATTGTCTCTTACTGGAGTATCAATCCATGTATCAACTGCATCCATTAACTTATCAATAGCTTCAACGTATTTAGCGTCGCCTTCCAAAGCTTTAAGAGCAGAACCACGAATAATTGGAGTGTTATCTCCGTCGTATCCATATTCATTTAATAGATCACGGATTTCCATTTCAACTAATTCTAGTAATTCTTCATCATCAACCATATCACATTTGTTCATGAATACTACCATTTTTGGTACACCAACTTGACGAGCAAGTAAGATATGTTCACGAGTTTGTGCCATAGGTCCATCAGTAGCAGCAATAACAAGGATTGCGCCATCCATTTGAGCAGCACCTGTAATCATGTTTTTAACATAATCAGCATGTCCTGGACAGTCTACGTGTGCATAGTGACGAGTAGCTGTTTGATACTCAACGTGAGCGGTATTAATTGTAATACCTCTTTCTCTTTCTTCTGGTGCCTTATCAATGTTTGCATAATCAACGAATTGACCACCAAATTTTTCTGCTTGTCTTTTTGTGATAGCAGCAGTTAATGTAGTTTTACCATGGTCAACATGTCCTAAAGTACCAATGTTAACATGTGGTTTACTACGATCAAATTTTTCTTTTGCCATAATTATTTCCTCCTTTTTCAAATTACACTATTTATTTTATCTAACAATTGAAATTTTTTCAACTATTTTTAATAAAATACCTAATTATTAGCAATATTTTTTACACTTTTTTATTAATTTCCTGATTTTTTAATTATTTCTTCAGAAATATTCTTTGGAACTTCTTCATAATGATCAAAGATCATTTGGAATGTTCCACGTCCTTGAGTATTACTTCTTAATGCGGTTGCATAACCAAACATTTCAGAAAGTGGTACCATTGCGCATAATGCAATAGCATTTCCACGAGATTCTTGACTTACAGGTCTTCCACGACGAGATGGAATATCACCCATAACTGTACCAAAATATTCTTCTGGAACAACAATATCAACTTTCATGATAGGTTCAAGGATAACTGGACGACATTTGTTTTTCATTTCTTTAACAGCGAAACTTGCAGCAATCTTAAATGCCATTTCATTTGAGTCAACCTCATGATATGATCCATCATGTAATGTACATTTAACATCTATCATAGGGTATCCTGCAAGTACACCACCAGCAAGGGCTTCTTGAAGTCCTTTATCAACAACTGGAATATATTCTCTTGGAACTACTCCACCAACAACTTCATCAACAAATTCATATCCTTTATCTGGATTTGGTTCAAACTTAACCCAAACATGTCCATATTGTCCACGTCCACCAGATTGTTTAATGTATTTTCCTTCACAGTCTCCAACTTGCCTAATTGTTTCACGATAAGCAACTTGAGGTTTACCGATATTAGCTTCAACATTAAATTCTCTTCTCATACGGTCAACCAATACATCCAAGTGAAGTTCTCCCATACCAGCAATAACAGTTTGACCTGTTTCTTGGTCAGTATGTACTTTGAAGGTTGGATCTTCTTCAGCTAATTTTTGAAGAGCAATACCCATTTTCTCTTGATCAGCTTTTGATTTTGGTTCAACAGCAAGTTCAATAACTGGTTCTGGGAATTCCATTTGTTCTAGAATTACTGGTTTCTTTTCATCACATAATGTATCACCAGTAGTAGTATTTTTAAGACCAACAGCAGCTGCAATATCACCTGTATAAACATCAGTTATTTCAGTTCTATTATTAGCATGCATTAAAAGAATTCTACCAATTCTTTCTTTAGCATCTTTAGTACTATTAAGCACATAACTACCACTTGATAAGTGACCAGAATAAACTCTAAAGAATGTTAAACGTCCAACAAATGGGTCAGTCATAACTTTAAATGCAAGGGCACTAAATGGTTCATCATCCTTTGGATGTCTTTGACATGGATTACCATTTAAGTCAACTCCGTCAATACTTGCTACATCAACTGGACTTGGAAGATAATCGATTACAGCATCAAGTAAAGGTTTTACACCCATATTTCCTAAAGCTGTTCCACACATTACTGGGAAGAATTTAGCTTCCAAAGTTCCTTTTCTTATAGCTCTTTTAATCATTTCAACTGTTACTTCCCCACCATCAAGATAGGTCATCATCATTTCATCATCATATTCAGCAACAGCATCAATTAATTCTTCTCTTTTTTCTTTAACTAAATCTACTAAATCACTAGGAATTTCGATATCTTTAGCATTTTCTTCTTCTTTACCATCAAATTCAATAGCTTTCATTGTAACTAAATCAATAACTCCACGGAATTCTGATTCAGCCCCAATTGGCCATTCGATAGGTTTAGCATTAACACCTAAACGGTCTTTAATACTCTTTAGGCTATATTCAAAACTTGCCCCCATTTTGTCCATTTTATTTGCAAAAATAATTCTTGGAACATGAAATTCTGATGCTTGTCTCCAAACTGTTTCAGTTTGAGGTTCAACACCTGCTTGAGCATCTAGTAGTGCTACAGCACCATCAAGTACTCTTAAACTACGACTAACTTCAACAGTAAAATCTACGTGTCCTGGAGTATCAATGATATTAAAACGATACTTTTTCCAGTAAGCAGTTGTAGCAGCACTGGTAATTGTAATACCTCTTTCTTGTTCTTGTTCCATCCAGTCCATTTGTGATTCACCATCATGAGTTTCCCCAATTTTATGAATCTTCTTTGTATGGAATAAAACTCTTTCAGTAGTAGTTGTTTTACCAGCATCAATATGAGCCATGATTCCAAAATTTCTTGTCATCTCTAATGACGTTTCACGAGCCATAACTTAATTCCTTTCTACCAACGATAATGTGCGAAAGCCTTATTAGCTTCTGCCATTCTATGTGTGTCTTCACGTTTTTTAACAGCATTACCTGTACCATTACTTGCATCAATTATTTCATCAGCAAGATTTTGAGCCATTGTATGACCATTTCTTAGTCTTGCATAATTAACTAACCAACGAAGTCCTAAAGTTTGACTTCTAGTAGCTGATACTTCAACTGGTACTTGATAATTACTTCCACCAACTCTTTTTGATTTAACTTCAAGTTGTGGTTTAATATTTTCAAGTGCTTTTTCAAATACACTTACAGGATCTTCTCCTGTTTTATCTTTAACGATATCAAATGCTTCATATAAAATCTTTTCAGCAACACCTTTTTTACCATCTAACATAATTCTATTAACTAGTTTTGTAACTACTTTAGACTTATATATTGGATCTGGTAAAACATCACGTATTTCTGCACGTCTTTTACGCATTTCAATTCCTCCCTTCAAATACTAATTATTATTTTTTCTTTTCTTTTTTAGTTCCGTATTTACTACGACCTTGTTTTCTATCTTTAACTCCTTGTGTATCAAGTGTTCCACGGATTATATGATAACGTACACCGATTAAATCTGGTACACGTCCACCACGAATCAATACAACACTATGTTCTTGTAAATTATGTCCTTCTCCTGGAATATAACAAGTTACTTCCATACCATTAGATAATTTAACACGAGCATATTTACGAAGAGCTGAGTTAGGTTTCTTTGGAGTCATTGTTCCAACACGTACACAAACACCTCTTTTTTGTGGAGAATTAATTTTTGTTTGTTTCTTTTGAATATTATTTACTCCAACTAATAATACTGGTGATTTTGGTTTTCTAACCTTATTACCTCTTCTTTTTTTAACTAATTGATTAATTGTAGGCATAAATACTCCTTTCTAACACATATCCTGGTGTGTCATTTTCTTTATTAAACTTAGGCTTTGCCAAGCAAAACCTAAAATTCATAAACATGAATAATGATACAATATCATTTATTTATTGTCAAGTTTTTTATTAAATATTTTTTATTTTTTCTTAAATTTTTGTATATTTTAAAGATATCACATCCCTTTTTTATATGCAAAAAAAAGCAAACACATGTTTGCTTAATTATCAATCTCTATGGTGTAACTGGATTAGCACTTGGTTCATTAACTTCAAATCCTAAGTTAAAAATTAATGTTCCACCAGATGCATTATTTTCACAATCTATATCTTGTCCTTCAATCCACATATAAATACGAAGTTTTGTAACACCAGGTTTTAAAGTCATTAATTCAGTATGAGTTCCACTAGCAGCAGTATCATTATCAGATGCAATTAATTTATTAATAGTAACATTTTCAAATAAAGATGAATAATTTGTAGCAGTTGCATCTCCCCATTTAACACCCGTTGTAGCATTAGTAGAATAATCAGCTTGATTAGCAGCAATAGGAGCTTTAACACCAGAATACGCAAGTGCAGGTTGATATGTTACACTAGAATCATTTGCTGTATTATACTCAGCAGTTGTAGCATATGTTGTAATACCATAAACATTGCTTGCATGATTTACTCCCGTACCAGTATGAATATCATAATTTGGTTCAATAAATATTGCAGATGTACCAGCATTTAAAGCTTGCATCGTTGCTGTTGTTGAACTTGAATCAGTATTACCTTCATCAATAATTGCAATACGTGAAGCATATTCAATATCAGTATCAATACCACTATTTACAGTATAACCTTTAACACTAGTATTCTTTGTTAAATATAGAGTTGTATTTTCACTAAAATCAGATTTAATAAATACATCAAAAGCTAAATAGTTACCACTTGATCCATTACGATCGTTTTCTTCTGTAGCAGTTAAAATATAATTACCTAAACTATTATTGGTAACATTACCAAGATACATCTTTAATCCTTGTAAACTCTTAGTATTTTCACCACCAACTTTATATCCATTAACTGCAGCTACAGTATTAACAGTTGACACTGGATTAAGAATAGTTCCTGAATTTACTCTTGTAGGTACTTGATTAACAGCATCAGCATATGTAGAACTTGCAGCAAGTAATTCAGAAGATGTAACTAAAGACTTCCAATTTATAGCATCAGTTGAAATTTGAATACCTGATCCACTAGCAACAGTAACATCCAAATCAGTAACTGATACAACATAGTTTGCCGTAAACCATGCATAAACTGATGTACTTAATAATACTACTGTTAACAAAAGAAATAAAAGTAATACTAAGCTTTTTCTTCCCTTCTTATTACGGTGCATTAAAACATACCAAAAACCCTTTTCTTGTTTTTTTCTGTTATCACTTTTCTTTACTAATAACTCTTCTTTCATACATCTCTCCCTTATAATATATAATGTTATCATATTTTTTTGTCGAATTCAATACTTTTTTTAAAATTCCTTAATATTTAATCAGTTGATAAAACTTGATGAGATTTTATATTTATCTCTATCATTTCAAATAAATCTTGATAGTTAGAATCATTATAACCAACTGGAAAAGTTAATAATAAAACATAACTATTTGTTTGATTTTCACTATAATTAAAATACTCTGAATTTGTTTCTATTATTCTAAAAAAAGTCCCATCACTATCCGTTATAACTTGATTACTTGTAACAATACTTGTATTATTATTTACCGTAGTTCCTTTAAATAAATCATAAGTAATAGGAATATTAGTTGTTGTCCTAATTGATAAATCATATTTAAGATTAGTCTCCGTTCTTCTTTCTTCATTAAAGTTGCTAATAGTAAAATAATATAAATATTGATTATTACTAGGTATAATCTCTGGTAGACTTACTGTTTCAGAAATAACCGTATCTTCAAGTAAATATATCGCATGAGGAATAATTATATCCCCTTCTTTTTCAGTTTCAAAACGAGAAAAAGTAAATGGTATCAAGCATAATAATAGTATTAAAACAATAAGTAATATTGTTATTTTATTAAATTCAATAATCTTTTTTCTATTAAATATTGACATCATTTCACCTTATTTTTTATCTCATTTATATCAATTATTTGCGTTGCATCTAATACTTTTTTAGATTTTTTAACTTCTTTTTTTATCTCAGCTATATCTATAACTTGCGTAGCATCTAATACTTTTTTCTTTTTAGAAGGTACTTCTTTAACTTTAACTATTTCAGTATCTTTATCTTTTTTCTTTTCTTCTTTTTCTTTTATTTCTTTTTTATCTTTTTCCTTATCCTCTTTAATAACCTTTTCTTTATTTCCATTATATGAAAATAATAAACTTAAACAAAATAGTGATACAAAGATTAAAATAATAACTTTAGGAGATAATAAAACTTCTTTAATTGCTTTAACATTTGGTATAATCTTGGTAACTTTACCTAAAACTAAACTTTTATCAATAGGATTATCATTAGTATTATTATTATCACCTTTTGTTATGATATAATCATCATTCTTTTCAATAACACGGTGAGTTACAAAATCCTTACCAGATATATAAGTTACGACATCACCTTCATTATAATCACTATTTATTTTTACAATGACAACATCACCTTCATTTATATAATCTTTCATACTTCCAGTTGCTACTTGAAAATATGTATATCCAAAGATATTAACATATTTTTTTTGCATTATTTTTAAACTTATAAAACTATATAAACAAAAAAGAATAATCAAGATGACGATAGTTATTAAAATATTAACTATAATATTCACAATCTTATGAGATTTATTTAACATATCATCACCTCTTTTTATTCTTTAATTATTTGTAATTGTTTCCCCTAAATATTGACTAAATTTAATATTCGTAGCGATATTAATTTCTTTTTCACCAGTAACCCCAAACATAGAATCAATTTCATTATTTTCTTCATCATTTTCCCATTCAATATATACTCTAATATGATGAACAGAACTATTATTAATAGGTATAATACCCGTATAAGTACCATTATTATTAACTAAAGTATTGCCACCCAACTCTTCAATATTAACTATTTTTATTTTATCATTTTCTAATCCTGTTAAATCAAAAGTAATATCATATCTAATAGATACCGATGTATTATTAGGATCAATATCAATATCAAAAAAAGCTCCAACACCAGGTGCAATTAATCCTTCTTTAACATTGGAATCACTATTAATATTATAATTATTAACCGTAAAATGAACAGGATCTTTAGCCAGACTATTATTAACCTTAATTTGCCATTTAGCAATATTATTATCCACTGTTATAACATTATTTGTTTCAAATAAACCAAAAGTACTACTGATTTCCATAATAGTTAAAGAAAGAAATAATAATACGACTAAAAGTAGTATTTTTCGCATAAATTACTCTTCTCTTACTTCTTTAAGAGTCTTTTTAAATTCCTTAACAATAACATAAACTTCATATAAAAATACAATTAGAAATGGTAAAATAACTAAGAATAAAAATCCCCATCTTGATGTCATTGTCTTTAAAACACTACCAACAAATCCCATCTTACTACTACCATTTACATTTCCAATTAAATATTCACTAGAAAAAGCTTTATCTTCATTACTTTCATTTTTATATGAGAATGTGTGTTCTTTTTCATTAACATATTTATTATCTGTAACTTTAGCAAGAGTTACCGTATTTTTATTAAATGATGTATCATAAAATAATACTGGTTCACCATTACCGATACTATTTAAATCAGGATATTTAACAATAACTAAATCTCCCTTCTTATAATAATTTAATACATCATTTTCCATAACAACAAGTGATGTATCACCAATTTCCACAACACCCTTATCATTTGTTTTCAATAAACAAAAAGTTGCAAATGCACAAATAACTAAATATGCAAATAAAATTGTTTTAAAAATATTTCCTATAACCTTCATACTATCACCATTAAAAGTATAACATAAACAAAAATCTTATGCAATAACTATTTCCCTTCTAAAATCTCTCTTGCTTTTAAAATAAAATCAATATCATCAAAATTAATATTAATATCATTCATATAATGATAATTAACAATATTATCTATAACTTTAATAAAATTATCGATATTTCCTTCTTCTAAATAATCTAAATTAATATTAAATCCTAATAATTTATATTTATCAACGACAATAGAATTTAATTTCTCTAAATCACTATATCCTTCATTATTAATTAATGTAACATATGGACTATGAATAAATATATTAATTTCTTTTAAAATATCATTTAGATCCATTTCAATTTGATATTTAGAAGATACCCTTTTTAAAAATAAATAACTACTAATACCAAGTTCTAAATAAATAGATAACTTACTATTATCATCAATATAATTATATATTCGATCCTTGATAATATCTAAATCATATTCACTATATAAATTTAATAAATCATTTAAAAGTAAATCATTTTTATTATGTGGCACTAGTGTTGTCGCTGCGGATTTATATATTAAGAAATTCATTACTATCATTATCCATTATCTTCTTAGCTTTATTATTATTCTTTTTTATTTCATTAGATATTTTATCAATATCTTTAAGTTTATTTTTTAAAACACTTTTATAATCATTTTTATTATTATATAATTCATGACATTCATCTATTATATAATGATATTTACTAATCATTTGATATTCCCTAAGAGAATTTCTTAAATTAACAAATAAACTTTTTTTATCATTAACAATCGAATTTTCTGTATAATCATTAATCATTTTGTCTATTTTAACTTTATCATAATCTTTAATATCTAATTCATTATTTAAAAACATATCTAAATATCTTTTTCTTGATTTACTAATTAAATTATCATAATCAATAATTCTTTTTTGATATTCTTTATTAAAGTTATCTAAATAATTAGAACTTTTCTTTCTAAATATACTAAATCCACTATTCTTTTTATCTTCATATTTAGAAAATTTATTTAACTTTTGATTTTCAATATAACTTATAAATTTCTTATTATTTTTAAAATATAAATCATAGAAATTAACCACAAGATATTTTAAGATATTAGGACATTTCCAATATAATTTTTCAAAATACTCATGTATTTTATTACTATCTTTTTCTTTAAGTAAGAAATCAATATATTCACTAGCGTAAACATTAAAATCAAATGATTCTTTATTCAAAACAATACCAACATCATTAAATACTTTAATAATATTTAAAATATTTTCATTAATAATATCAAGATTTTCATTTTCATATGAATTAATTATATCTAACATTTTATCTAAATTAAGTATTTCCATTGGTGAAGTTAAACTATTAAGATAATTAAAATCATTTAACAATTCAGTAGTATTATTACCAATATTATCATCTTTTATATCACATAAACTATAATATCTTTTTTCTATTTCAGCTAATACATTATCATTAATACCTTGATATTCATTAATTAATGATGTTACTTTTTCTAAATAATTTTTTCTATTTCTTAAATTGTTTTTAGGTAATACACTTAATATTTCTTTATCATTTTCTATTTTATTTTTAACATCATCTAACATACTATTCACCATCATGAAAACTTTCTTTATCTTTTGTTAATTCTTTTATATAGTCACTTACTAATTTATATATATCTAATAAATCACTATTTGAAATATCATTCATATCTTCACCTTCCAAGTATTTATAAAAAAATTATATCATAAAACAAAATAAAAATACATATTTTACATGTATTTTTATTTAATAACAAAGTATTGATAGATATTTCCAACATTTACATCACCATCATATAAGTATATTACTAGCTTATATGTTCCGGTTTTCAAATTATCTTTTAAGGTATAATTATTACTTACATTAGAACCTGGATTAGTAAAGAATTTATATACTTTATTATCACTTGTAGTATTTAGTGTTCCATCAAGATAATCTTTAATATCTACAAGGTTATATGATAAATCATATATATTATTATAAGTTCTTCTAAATAGTGCAATACGAAGATTTGGATTATCTAGAGTAGATGAATATAAAATATTGAAATTAAAATCTTTATTACCATCTAAATTATTTCCTGTTTCATGATCAATAATTAAATATTTATCATCGATATCAATATCTAATCCATAATTCTTTTCCATTATTTTAAATGGAACATCACATTCATCAGATGATTCTATACCATAGTATATACCATCAGGTGAATAAAATGATTCTACTTTTAAAGTATAATTTCCACCAGATAAGTTACCATCAGTAGTATCAATAAGAATAGCTGAATAAACATTAGCAACTTTCTCTGCTAAATTAATTCTTACTGTACCATCACTTCTTGGATAATGAGTTATTCCATTATATATAAATGATACCCCCATTAAATCCACACCATTTACTTGATTATTATTTTCATCAAATATTGTTAATTTAATACCTAATTTATTATCATAATATGTGGTATCGATAATATTATTGTTACTATTATCTTTCTTTTGTTCAAAAGAAGTTGTTACTCTTAATGTAGTATCATTACCTATATGAATAACATTATTATTTAACTCGGCATCTACATGAATAATACCATCAGAATTATAATATAAATCATATTTCATACTATCATGTTGGGTACCTAAAACAGAATAAACAGTTTGTTCTGTAGAAGTTCTAATTTCCATTAACAATGATGTTTCTAAATAATTACTTGCTATTTCAGCATCACAGAAATCAACGATAAAGATAAATTCTTCCACTGCCATTTTGTTTTCCAAATTATAATAAATATTTTTTAATGTTTCTTCATCATAAGTATTATTAGTACTAGAACTTCCCATTTTAATAAATTTACTTAAATCATAGGAATATGTTAAATATAAATTATATTTATTAATAATATCAACATTATCTTGAGCGTTTGTAATATAGTAATAATATTCAGGACTTGTACCACTTGCAAAATCAATCATTGTTATTTTAGTATTTACAGGTAATAACTTATCTGATACTAAAGCATGATGATATCCATTACGATAAATAGAATTCTCTGAATTTACATATAATGCATAATAAGCACTTAAACTACTTTTTGATGTAATTCTTGTAGGACTTGATGAGAAGAATTCATATTGTCGTCCTGGTGTCATAGCAGCTTCATAGAAATCACCTTGATATATCGCTCTTGATAAATTAACAACTATATCTATACGTGTTGTTTCTTTTTCCAAATCATTAATTGGAGTTATAGCAAGTAATTTAATCGTTACATAACCTAAATTACCATCAGTTGCTAAATTCTTTGAGTGATATAAATAAAATAGTAAACTAGGAGCCATTGATGAGTTTTCTGTATAGTATGTTGTTGTACCTGATATATTATTAGCACTTTCAGTTAAGAAGTCAGTTGATCCTAAAGTAATCCATCCTTCAGTACCTGGTCTTATGGATAAACCAAGTTTATTATCAGCATCATTGGAATTACTTGCAATTCTTGGAATACTATTAGGAGATACAAGTGATACTTCACTATTTAAATTTTCATATTGAAATCCTACTACAGAAAAATAAGTGTTAGCCGTTGTATAATCAATTAAAGGAAGTTCATATGTACCTAGTGTTGAATATTTAGAAGCAACAAGGTCTACTTCATAAGAAGTTACTGATGTACCAATAATCCACATATAGTAGCTTGAATCTTCTGGTGTTGGCACAATATATTTAACTTCTAATGTATTTTCTTCCCCTTCTTCCGTTGATGCAAAATTAGAATAGAAACCATCTACCTCGATATTATGATTATCTTCATGTAATCCTAAAACATAAGTTCCTCCAGAGAAATAATAAATATCATTATCATCAGCATGATCACCATAATTATAACTAGTGTCATACATCGCAACTACGATTTCTCCTGTTCTTTCTTTTTTATACATTCCTAAGAAAGTCATTCCATCTACTTCACCATATGATGTGATATTTTGATTTGTTGCAATATTTAAGATTTTATCTTCTAACATATAGATTCGATTATTAACATTTTTTACTACTGTACCATTATCTTCATCAATTACAACACTTGCTAAAGTATTATTATCTTTTAAACTTCTAAATTTCTTAAGAAGATTAGCCCCATTTTGGAAATATATTGTACTATTGTTAACTAAATCCAATTCATCAATACGACTTACACTAAATAAGACACTAGAGTATTCATTAGTTCTATCAGTTGCTCCAGATAGTTCAATATTAGTATTATTTAAAACAACTAAATCCGCTCTTTGAATGGAAATATTTTCTTTAACATCATTTAAACTACCATAATTACTTATATATATTCTACTATAACCAGTAGTACTAGATGCATTTCCACTTCCAAAGATGGAACCAGATATATCAAAATGATCATGACTACTTCCATCAATATTAATAATAATACCTACTGTTACACTAATAAATGAGTAGTCATAATCTTCTGATCCACTAGCGTTAGCTTCTCCTCCACCAAAGACAGTTCCCCCAATATAAATATCTCCTTTTGAAAGAGTACTAGAATCTAAATTAGCATTATTATTTAAAACAGCATTATAACCAATATTTACTGTGGTATCACCATATAGAACTGATGTATTAGCGCCACCATAAACATTGCCACCTATTCTTCCACCAATAATATTTACAGATCCCTTGGAATTATTATTGGTAACAATACCAGTATAAGCAGCATTTCCACCACCAAAGACATGATTTAAAATATTAGTATTTCCTTCTACTAAGATATAAGTATCTTTAACCACTGTGGCACTAGCACCATTTCCACCAGCATAAGCACTTCCATTAATAGTAGTTCCATTAATTAAAACATTAGTATTTCCTAATACTTTAGCGTTATTTCCACCGCCAAAAATATTATTAGATATTGTACCATTTGCTAATTTAACACTAGTATTTCCTGATACATCAGCGTTATTTCCACCACCATAGATATTAGATACTGTAGCATTTTGATAATCAATAAAGGTATTAGTTGTGGTACCACCAGCGTTATTTCCACCATAAATATCAGTATAAGTTCCACCTGTTATATTAACATTTGCTGTTGTTACTACACCACTTGTATTACTTCCACCATAAACATAATTGGCTTTTCCTTTAATTAAATTAACGTTTGATGTAGTACAAGATGCTTCCATACCACCACCATAGATAGCGGATACTTGATTATTAGATACTGTATTAAAATTAATATTTGATGTTCCATGATTTGCTCTTGATCCACCACCATAAATAGTATTAATAGTCCCATCATTAATATTTAGATTACTAACAGTTGTACTTCCACCAGCATTATTACCACCATAAATAGTTGTTATTGTTCCACCATCAATAGTTATATTACTATTATTAACAACACCACTTGTATTACTTCCACCATAGATATTACTTATTGTTCCACTATTCATTTGGATATTACTACTACCTGTTACATCAGCAGATTCTCCACCACCATAAACATTGGTTAAAGAATTATTTATTGTAACGTTAGTTTTACCAGTACTTGCTTGTAAACCTCCACCATAGATAGTATTAATAGTACCACCATTCATTGTTACAAAAGATTCTGTAGTACTTCCACCTACATTATTACCACCATAGATATTAGAAGATGTTCCAGAGTTTACTAAAACATTACTTATCGGTACAACACCACTTGTATTACTTCCACCAAAAATTTTGGTTGTCGTACTTCCTGCTAATTTAACATTGGTTTTGGTAATAATACCAGCCTCATTTCCACCACCATAAGTATTAGTAACTGTTCCCCCATTTAAATTAACATTAGTCGTATCAGTTAAAGCTTTATTACCACCACCATAGACATTACTTGCTGTACCATTATTGATATTAACAATGGTTGTTGTTGTTTGGGCTTCATTTCCACCACCATAAATAGTATCAACATTAGATCCATTTAATAAAACATTACTATTTATTGTTTTTCCACCAATATTATTACCACCATAAACAGTAGTAGCTCTACCTCCTGTTAAAGTAATATTGGTTGCTAATACTTCACCTAATTCATTACTTCCACCATAAATATTAGTGAAATTACCATTTTGTAAATAAATATTAGTTACATCAGCTCCACTTTTATTACTACCACCAAAAGTATTAGTAGCAGTACCACCTTGTAAATAAACATTGGTATTAGAAACAGTAGCTAAATTACCACCACCAAAGACATTGGTTATATTAGATTTATCTTTAACATAAACTGTAACATTACTACTTAGTGAATCAGCTTCATTTCCACCACCATAGACATTACCTATTTTAGCATCAGTATTATATCCACCAGTAGTAACCGTAATATTACCATAAGCTCCACCACCAGAATTATTTCCACCATAGAAGTTTTTAGTAAAGTCTCCTTCTTTAATATTTAGAGAACAACTTCCCATAATGTTACCTAGAGTACTATCTAGTTTATTTCCCATACTTCCACAATAAGTATCACCATCTATTGTAATAGTAGGAGTACTTGAAGTATCATCAATATCAAATTGAATATTACCAATTACTGTTCCTAAGGCACTTCCACCATAGGAATCTCCTTTAATCATGACTTTATTATTATCTTCTATAGAAACACTTATATTACCAGCAATTGATGTTTCTTCACCATATCCACCACCAAATAAACTTCCATGATTATTATCATCATAATTAATAGTACCACCTAAAATATTGATTGTAACATCACCTGCAACATTACCTTTTTCACAAGATCCACCATAAAGAGTCTTTTTAATCTCTCCTCCTGTCATATTGATTGTTACATCACCATTTAATCTATTGGTTGCCGTTTGAACAAAGTTTGTAGAAACATTCTGTGTTTTAAAAGTTAAACTATTAACCGAAGTATTAGTTCTTGTTAATACCCAGTTATTATTAAATCCTAAATAAAAGGTATCTTCTATTTCATTGTAATTAACATTATATTTTCCAAAGTAAAAGTTAGTTCCTGATGATGCTGTAGTAGTTGTTGTCCAACCATTATTATATGTTAAATAATATGTTCTAAAGAAAGCTCCATAATAGAAGTTTCTTCCATCACTTTGCCAGTAAGTTGGATTATTACCTAAAGTTAAATTATAGTTAAACCAACCACTTGATTCCATATATAAATATAATCCAGTATTTACATTTTTAATGGCATATTCCCCATTATCTTCTTCAATAATCCATAAATTATTTGAAGGAATACTATTGCTACTTAAAGTAATATTAGATAAATTATTATTGGTAATTGCCATTGAATTAGCAGTATTAGAATTAGAATTCGTTAATAAGATTTCTTCATTGGTAATCATTGATGTACTAAAGTTATAAGATACTGTATAATCATTAAAATAACTTGCTTGTTTATAGAATGATTTATTACTTGTATCATATTGCCATACCTCTGGATTAGTATCTAATTTTAATGTTGGATTATTTAAACCTGTTTCATGAGTTAAATACATATTATTACCAACATTCTTAATAGTATAACCATTATCTTGACTAGTAATTGTCCAAAAACTTCTTAAAGGCGCACTTGTGGTTGTTCCTAAAACACTATTGGTAATAGAATTATTATTTAAAGATAAAGCATTCATTGTTGAACCATTTTCTTTAACAATCAAGTATCCATTACCAGATGTGATATTTTCATGATTAACATAGGATACTGTCTCTCCCATTCCTTCTTGAATAGTAACACTTCCTATACCATTTTTATTAGCGCCACCATAGACACTTCCATAAATCGTACCACCAGAAATATCTAAATGAACATCATCGGTAACATTACCATAATTTCCCCCACCGTAGACACTTCCATATATTTTGGCATCACCACTTATATAAACATTTGTTTTAAGTACTTGACCAGAATTTGGAACATCACTATTACCATTACCAGCTCCTAATACAGAACCATAACGAACTCCATATAATTCACCAGAATTATTGGTTCCTATACTTGCATTTCCACCTATATGAACATAACTATTACCTTGTAATTTACCACTTTGTTGTCCTGTGGAATCAGTAGCAAAGACTCCATTACTACCACCAGATACACTATATTCAATACTACCACCAGTAACAGAAATATATCGATTACCATATGTTGTTGATACACCAGCTCCTCCTACAATATTAGAAATAGTACCACCTTTTACATAAATCTTTGTAGGAACCGTGTTTTGGTAATTCTCATAAAGACGAAGACCACCAACAATATTCGAAATATAGCCTCCTTCCATTACCAAAACTCTTGGTGAAATATCAGTAGTATAATTCGTGGCATTAACAGTTAGTCCACCAACATAAAGTCCTGAGTAAGCTCTATTATCATCACCCGGATTATTATTAAAATAATCATATCCTATGTTACCACTTTTAACATTAATTAAATAAGCTGGATTACTAGAATTAGTTTTACCAACAATACCATAATTATTAGAACTACCTGCACGATAATATATTTGAAGACGATTATGAACATTTGATACTCGATCATAATCATTACCTAAAACAAAAGTCATTTTACCATAATAGTCAACTGTATTATAATTACTATAATTTCCGTCATTGGCAATACGAACACCCATAACTGATGAATATCTTCCTGTTTCAATAACAAAACGATATTCATTATTATGATTATTACTACTTCCAAGAGATGTACTATCACTTCCACCATAAGCAAAACTAAAAATAGATGCCGAATTATTAGTCAAAGAAGTAGTATTCATTCCTCTTCCTATTCTAACATTATGATAATTTCCTTCTAAAGCTGCATATGTTCCACTATAATTAGTTGTTGTTGTATCATTACTAATAGCATTAAATCCATCAGCTTTAATACTTAAATATTCCATTTGTAAATCATTATAAGCAGATACAAAATCATATCCATTATTAACATCATCTGTTAAATCAATAGAAGCATTATTACGATAATCAATGTGATTATAAAGACTGGTAATAGTTACCGCAAGATTATTATTATTTGTATTATAATTATTAGTACCAATATTACCAGTATTAGTAGTTCTTATTTCTCTATCAATAGTATATGTTGCAAAATTTAACTGATTATTAGAATCAATATCACTTATTTCAAAACGATTATTATATCTTACATAATAATTAACTATATTATTAACATAATTACTTTCAACAGTTTTTAAAGTTATTGTCGTATTATCCCCTAAAGTATCAACTAAACCCCAATTATTATTATCAAATGATAAATATACATTAGTATTTTGGTAACTACTATTAGTTACTCTTGTTGTAAAATATAACTCTGTGCCTTGATTAGCATTAGTTGTTGTAGACCAAGCTCCATTGTTATATCGAAGATAATATCTATTATTATAATTTCTTTGATAATAAAGATAATGATTAGTAGAATCATAAGTCCATGTTCTTGAATTAGCATTAGTCGATAATGTACCATTATTACTACAATATAAATACCTATTATTACTAGCATTTCTTATGGTATAACCACCATTATAATTACTCAATAACCAAGAACTAGTATTTGTTGGTTCATTATCTGTCATATCAAAATAAGTTAAATTATTACCATTCACTGATAGAGCAATTAAGTTATTATTATCACCATTTGTAATATAATAATTACTTCCACTATTAATATAATTAGCATGATTATAGGAATAAGTTATATAATTAATTAATGTTTGTCTATAAAATGCATGATTAGTATTATCATAATTCCAAGTTGTAAGATAATTAGAAAAATTTAGAGAAGCTCCATTATTACCACTATCAACACTTGATAAATAATTATTACCATTTTTTATGGTGTATCCACCATTTTCATTAGTAATTGTCCATAATGCATTATTATTAAAATTACGATTATTAAAATTACTATTAGTCAAATTATTATTTAAAGAATTATTCTCTGATCCACTAGTTATTAAATATTCTTCTCCACTTGTAATACTATTTACATCATTATAAGTATATTCATAATAAGATAAATCAATTGGTACATAGAATTTTCTTAAATTATTATCATATTTCCATAATGTACTGGTATTAGACATATTTAAAGTTACATTACTACCATTAACACTATACGATAAATATCTATTAGTATCATAATTTTGAATGGTATATGAACCATTTTCTTCTCTAATTATCCATTTGGTATTATCAAGGGGCTCCACTGTTTCGGATAAAGTAGTATAACTAACACCATTATTATCAGTTAAAGCATATCGTGTATTTCCATTTTTATATTCAATAATATGAGGTGTATCATCAAAATTTGTTTTATCATTATAATTAACAGTTATATCGTAAGTATGAGTTACAGTTTGAGAGTAATTTGGACTCATCGCAATATCACCAGTTAAAACAATGATATTTCTTTCACGATCATCTGGATTTGTACTATTACTTTCTAAAATAGAGAACGCTCTTCCCCAGGAAGCAACAGCATCATCTTCTATACTACCATCAAAATTATCATCACCTAAACTACCTTTTAAATAAACAACATGAGCATCTATCCAATTAGCATAAATATTAACTACTTGATTATTCCCTGATTTAACTACCTTGATTGTTTGAACATTAGTATTATTATTTTTAGTAATGACACCATCAAAACTTTCCCAGCCACCAAAAGCTTTATTAGTTGGACGATCACTAAATGGATTATCAATAAGTTCGATGGTCATTTCATTATTAACAACTGGATAATATTTATAATATACAAATTTATTTTGTTTTTCAGTTAAGGAAACATAACCACATAAAGTATCATCACAATTATTAACACTACTATCATATCCATGATAAATAATTGTTACACTGGATAAATTACTATCACTATATGAAACAGTATTAGAATTAATATCGCCAACATAATTCATTCCTAAATAATAATTATAGTCACTCTCTAAATCATTAACATAAACAGTATCTCCTGTAATATGAGAACCTGTATCAGTTACATCTTCAGAAAATGTCTTAAATAAATTTATTGATAAAAAAAGGATAATAGCAATAACGAAAAAAATTACTATTAAACGATTAAATAAACTTTTATTTTTAATAATCTTTTTCATTAGTTATCCTCCTTCTTTTTATGGATTTAAAGTAAATTGCAAATTATATCTGATATCACCAAAAGATGCATTATTTTCACTATCAACATCTTGTCCTTCTAACCACATATATATTTTTACTTTAGTTATACCTCTTTTAATATCAAATAATTCTTGATTAGTATCATTATTTTTTTTCGTATAAACTTTAACATTTACAGGTTTAAAATAATTGGGATAATTTATACTATTAGCATTTCTAATATCAATATTTTGAGAAAGTAATATCGGATTAATTAAACCATCATAAGGAATAATTTCTCCGTTTTCTTCAGTAGTTACAATATTAAATGTGGATAAGGCATTTGATACACCAGTTCTTGTATGAACATCATAATTAGGTTCCCAAATATAGACATCATCATTTCTTCCACCATTTAAATTTTGCGCGACATTGATATTCGCATCTTGCGATACATTACCTTCCAATACAAAAGCAACTCTTGCGGAATTTTCAATACCTAAACTTTCTTCACCTAAATAAGTTACAAATGAATCACTACTTAAAAATAATTTTCGATCAACACTAGTTCGAAAGAATACATCAAATGATATAAAACTTCCCAAACAATCTTCCCCACTACATCTTGTTTCTACTTGTCTTTTACTAGATAAAATGTATTCACCAGAAGCAACATTCTCTAAGTTACCATAAAACATATATAAATATCCATTATTATCCGTTATTCCCGCCGTTGACATTGGCATGACATTAGATGGAACTTGATTAGTACTATTTCCATATGTTTTATAAGCTTCTACTATATCATTAACACTTAAAACACTTTTCCAATCCAAAGCATCAGTTGATATTTCAATACCACCATCTGTTTCAACATGAACATCAACAAATTCAATATCCGTAATTCTATTAGTAGAAAACCAAGCATAAGTTGATGTTGCTAAAAATATTCCAACAATAAAAAACCATAATAGCAAAAACAAAAACTTTCTTCTTTTTTTCTTTTCTTCCTTCATGATGTCACCTATTCTTTCTCATCCGGAATAGTTCGAATATCGGCATTAACACTATTTTTATTATTGTTAATATAAGTTCTTGTTTCTTCATCAAAATGTTCATCAGTGATATTCATGCCAATTTTTATTTCACCACCTAAAAGATTATCCACACATTCAGGATCATCCCCTTCAAGCCAAATAACTACAGTCATTTTATCTATTTCCCCAGGTTTTAATTTAGATCTATTTTCAAGAACGGGAACATCATTTTTATAAAAAACTTTGGTGCCTTTTTCTGCTTCTCCAGTTAAAGGATTAGCTTTCGCATAAACCGTTTCAGTATCATTTAAAACAATCATAATTCTAATCGCTTCATCAACATTTTTAATAACATCTTGAATAACTACTTTATACCAATAATCTTGTATTTCAACACCTTGATTATCAATATAGAAAGTATAAGCAATATAATTATCACCATTGTGTCCACCACCTGAAAAATCTTTAATATTTTTAGGTAACCAATCAATTGATATATTATCCATAAATTTAAGTTCATCAGCATATAACTTACGAACATGTTTATGAACTTCTTTTTCTGTATAAATAGCAAGACCTGATTCAAGTCTAAAGTTAGGATCAAGTGTTACGGTAAAACTTCCTCCATTATAAGCTAAACTTAAAACGACAAATAAACTCATTAAGAAAATAATCGAAACTACTATGATAATACGATACTTTTTAGCTCTTTTCTTTCTATTTTTTATCTTATCCGCTGTATAAACAACATATCCTTCTTTTGCCATAATCTACTCCATACTATAAACATTTTACCATATTAGCAAGGTATTTTCAAGAAAAATGACAAATTATTCATATAAATCAAGAAGTTATCCCTTTTACAATTTATTTTACATATTTTTACATTTATATTTTACAATATTTTATCAATTATATTTACATCATTTTTTTAAAATGGTAAACTACAATTAGGAGGAAGTAATGAGATATAATAAAAAAATAATCTTTTTAATATTTTGTGTATCTATTTTGCTATGTATTTTGACAATGCAAGAAACATATGCTAAATATTCAACCTCCAATAATGCTACATCAAATATGTCAATAGCAAGATGGCGTATTCTTGTAAATAATTTTGATGTAAGAAATGATTTATCAACAGAAACAGTTATTCAACCAGTATTTAGTGGTAATAATAATATAAGCGATGGTTATATCGCTCCTACGGCTAATGGTTACTTTGATATTTTAATTGATGCAACTGAAACTGACGTAACATTTGATTATCAAATATCACTTAATCAAAATGCCAGTAATGAAGTTGTTGATTTAGCTATCACTGGTTATTCTATAGATAATGGTGAAGTAGTTAATTATAATAACAGTAATATAATTGGAACTATAAATAAGACTGATGCAAATAAAACAAAACAAATTAGAGTATTTGTTACATGGAATGATGGTGAAGGTTCCACAATGAATAATGAAGCTGATACCAATACAACTGGTGATAACGCTACTGCTAAAATGGATGTTAACTTACATTTCATTCAAAAAGCAAATTAAAATAAGTTCAAAATGAACTTATTTTTTTAATTCGTTTGATCAATATGAATCGTTAAATTGATAGAAATACTTGGCATATCAGTATGTGTATGATTATAAGTATAGGCATTTTCGCCCCACAAGGTATCAACGCTATCTTCATTTTCTTCAAAATTCCAGATAACTTCTACTGCAAAAATAGAAGATGCAGAAGGAGCTATAATATCATGATTAACACCAATTTGTATTTTAAAAGGGAAATCATTTTCTAACATATTAATAATATCATCACTAGTTAATGTTTCAGAAACAGTATATGTCGTATCAAGAATTCTTACAGAATTAATTTCAAAACTAACTAAGGCATTGGTATCACCATTATTAGTCATAATAACTTCATCATGATAATTATTCATTCCAGGATAAATATCATCAATATCAAATGTTAATGATTGCATAATACTTTGATCATCCTGGGTAAAAGTAATATTCCAAGCTCTCACTTTAGCCCCCATTTCAGTATCAACATGACTAGAAAAAACAAACCAAGCATATGTATTAAATGAAAGCAAAACAATAAGAATTAAGAGTGTTTTTAAACCTAAAGTTTTTTTAAGTTTTTTTAAGACAATTTTAATTTCTTTTTTTTTCACAAAAATCAACTCTCACTTTTTTCTTTATCAATTTCATTCTTAACACTTATAACTTCACAAAAAACAAAGATAATAAAGGGAACAAAAATAATAAAGAAGAAACCTACGGTATTGTTAATAATATGACTTATAAGACTTAATATTGTTAATTTAGTAACAAATTTACCAACTATTTGATTAGCAGTAATTTCTTTATCTTCTATTTGATTAGCATCACCTTTTGTTATAAAATACAAAACATTATCTCTTTTTTCTTTTTTAATAATTCTATGAGTTACTATTTTACCAGAAAAACTACCTTCATTTCCATTATAAACAACAATATCACCAGTATTTAAACTTTCTGGATCTACTTTTTTAGATAAAATCATATCTTTAACTTTTAATGTTGGATCCATACTTCCAGTTACTACAGTATAAACACCATATCCTCCTAAATTAACATTATTAGATGATACTTTTTGAACAACAATAACCAAAAGTAAACAAATTACAATCACCATTGCTATCGTTTTAAATACTTTAATTAATATTTTTAAAACTTTATTATTCTCTATCTTTTCTTTCAAATTCTTCATCATTATCCTCCAATTTTAAATCCATAATTTTATCCATATATTTATTTATAGCATTATGATATATTTCTTTAATCTTATTATCACTAGCCACATATTTATTTTTAATTACAACAAATTGTTTAGCAACAATTTCACTTAATTGTTCCTCTGATATCTTATTATCAATATCAATTATTTTTTCAACAATATTACCAACTAATCTTTCTTTTAATTCTTCTTTAGATACAGATAAATCTTTAAATTTATTTTCATCTATAGAATTAAGTACTAAATAGTCAAGTAAAAAACTCTCATCATAATATTGTTTTAATTTACCATTATCATCATAATCTTTTTTTTCTTTATCCTCTTTATTTGTTTCATCAGAAAAATGCTCTTGTAAATAATTCCATAACTTTACCGCATATTGAAAATTAACATTTTTTAAAATAACATTGGTTTTTTTAATAGGTGATGTTACTAAAGTAATATGTAATTTATGAATCATTTTATATACTTCGGAACTTTTAAGATCTCTTATTCGCATTTCTACTTTGTTAATTCTTTCTTCAATATTTAATCCATCTTCCATAATATTACTATTAGTATCAATTAAACTATCAATCGAAAAATTAATATTAACATTTTCTCTTCCTACTTTCGAAAAAGCATTATATTCAACTTTTTTTTGACATTTATTTTTATTCGCTAAGACAATTTTTTGCTTTTTACGACTAATAAATAAAGACATATTTTCAATTAAACTATAGATAAAACGGTTTTCATATGTATTAAAACTTTCCTCTTTATTGATATTTAATATTTTCGATGGTTTAACATCTCCTGTCTTCTTATCATAATCTTGAATTAAATTAGTGTTTCTTGATAAATGTTTAATACTATCTACCGTTATTCTTCTTGCAAGTTCTATCTTAACAACATCTTCTTCATTAATTATAAAACGATTAGGATTTCTCAAAATATTATCTATATAAACAATCGTATCTTCGATAATATCAAGCCACTCATAGTCAGCGTTTACTCTATCAATATCAAGACTTACATGAACTTTTGAATCAACATTATTAGAAAATTTATTAATAATATTACTATCTGTACTATTATACAAATCAATGATATTTCCTTCCTGCATAATATCACACCCTCCATATTATGATAATTTTTTAAGTCTTAAAACGTATTCCTCACATTCTTTCATTTTACCTTTACCAAATGTTTTATCTAGAAATTCAACAAATCCATCTATCTCATCACGAATATAAGAAACATTTAACTGTTCAAATTTACGAAGAATCTTACGAGCGATAAAATAGTCAACGCCATTTATTTCTTCTCCACCACAAGCTACATATATTGGTACAAATTTTTTCATATGCATAACAATACGGTTACCAAAAGCAATACGGAAATGTTGGATAACATAATTGTCCATTTCTTCAATCTTATCAAGCATTTCTTTAGACATTGGATGATCCCTCATACCTTGTTGAAATAAAGAATCAAGATAAGAATAATTAATATCTTGTGCTTCCGTATCAATTGGTTCAAAAACTTCTCCCTTATCATTAATATCTAGTGGCATTGCACGGTCATATACTTTATCAGTAACCATGAATGTTGAATCATCATTATTAATGGTTCCAATATACCACATATTAGGTGGTATTTTTAGTTTTCCATCCATTAACTTTTTAGGATCATTTGGCCAAGAACTAGAAACAAGTTCAACAATCCACTCATCTTTATTAGGCATTTCAAGAATAGATAACATCTCCGCAAAATAATATTCTACACGAGAGATATTCATCTCATCCAGAATAACAGTATAAACATCATCTGTATATCCTGCAAGATACATTTCTTTTAAAACTTCGGTTTCATTAAATTTCTTAGTAAATTCATTAAAGTATCCAAATAATTCCGTTCGATCTCTCCATGATGGTTGAACAGAGGCTACACAAGAGTCATGCTTTAAAAATTTTCCCCAAGCATAAGCAAGAGATGTTTTACCAGTACCAGAAATACCTTGCAAAATAACAAGTTTTGTACTAGCTAAAGAAGATATAAATAATCTTATCATCTCTGTTTTATAATAAAGTCTTAATTTCGAAGCCGCAAAATTACGGAATAATTCTACTAATTCTTCTAATGTAAAAGAATTATTATAATTTTGAATTTTGTAATTGGCCATTAATTCATCAATATTATTAAGTTTTGCAAAACGTATTCCATCTGCATTTTGATTTTCATTATTTTCACTTGTTTCAACTTCTGAATCTTCGCCAGGTTTAAGTCCAAGTTGTGATACTTTCATCGCTAGAATATCTTGTTTTTCTTTCATTAATACTTGAACATCTTTATTTAAAGTTGCAATCTCTTCAAGCATTGATTCTTGTTCAACCAAAGTTTTTCTAAAACGAATATATTTACGTATCAAATAAAATATTAAAAATCCTATGGAACCAAGTAATATTAAAAGAATTAATACCGCAATAACAACAAATATCCATTCAGCACCATTAAAATCATCACGATAAAAAGACACAATTTGAGCATAATCAACAACATTAAAAATCTCAATAATACCAGTATATAGACCTTTAATAATTGTTAAAAAGCCACCAAAAAACTGTCTTAAAAATTCAAATAAAAACCGAAAAAAAGTCTGCATAACTATACTCCAATCAATTCATTTATAATAACATTATCTATTTTCTTTAATTTAGGTAATTTCTCTAATTTACCATTTAGTAGAATAAACTCAAAAACTTCTAATAACTGAATATTATCACTAAATTCATCATTTATAATAACCCCAAATTTATATCCCTCTCTAATAAGATCATAAACTAAATCTTTATTATTTATAAATTCATCATATGATATTTCCATAATCATTCGATCTTTTAAAAAATCTAAATCAAATATTTTAAATAATTGTTTACATTTATTCTTTTTATTAAGTAAATTACTATCAAATGTTATAACATATTTTTTATCATAATCAAAATTATTAACATCTCCCATTATTTTAATACTAATTAAAGTATATAAAACCAATAATTTATCTTCATTAACAGTTCCACTATTATAAACTTTATTAGCAGCTAAAGTACTAAATAATTCTGGTATTTTAACATTACTTTTTAATGTAGTATAAAAAACATTTTGAAGATTAGTACTCTTTATATCAAGTTCAAAATCTTTACAAGAACATTTTTTGACAAATTTCTCTTTTATTGCATAATTATTTTTTATCATTGGAAATAATTTTATTTTTAAAGCATCCTGTTTTTGATTTCTTTTATTTACTTTCTCTTCCAAACCATTTAATAATTTCATTATTTTTTTATCAGTTAAAGCTTTTTCAAAACACAGAATATATTTTAATATCCACAAAGAATTATATATTTCATCATGAATATTATCTATTTTGATATTCTCTTCCTTAATGTAGTCGTATGTCTTTTTTTTAACACCATTAATAATATTATTTATAATATTTTTATTATCCAGTATATTATAATATCTTAAATCAAAGTAATAATCGACCATTTGATTAGATAAACCCTTGGTTGTCTTACCATTAAATATTAATTTAAAATATTCTAAAATGTTTTTACGATCAAAATCTAAACAATCTTTAACAACATTACGACTCATAATTATTTCCTTTCTTAACTAGCTGAAAAACTAATTATTGGTGTATTAGTACCATATGGGTATGTATAATTCATACTGGCATCTTTTTTATAAAATCTTATCATCTCACTGGATATTGGATCAACTTTAAAAGTTATACTATTAATATATTGATATCCATTTATTTCTATTTCAGTATGAGATACGGCATCTTGATAAAACTCACTAGTTAAATCTAAGAGTACAACATGGGGATCAAATGATAAAGTGATTAAAGCTGATGCATAATTTTCTTTTTCTGAATCGGATAAATTACGATAAACTGAACTTGATATTTCTTCCCCTACTGCATGATTTCCATAAGCTCTTATTACTTTATAAAAATCAAAAGTATTCGTAAGTGAAAAATTCAAATATGGTCTATCAACTTCATCCATTATTTCATACGTTAATCCAGGAATTCCAACATTTAATTGAATTCTTCCACTAATTGTTTGAACATAAGGACTAACTGATGTTGACGAAACATTTAACCATACTGAATCACCCTCTTGTAGTGACACAATAGGGTGAATATTTATAATAAAATAATCACGATTACTTAAAGAATCAATAACTCCATTATTTTTACTAGATGTACAAGAAACATTACTAGAACAAGTATAACTTAAATTATAAGAAATATCACTTTTAGAAACAACCAAATTATTTTTGATACTATTCATATTAAAAGTAACCGAAAAATCTTCTACACCATCCCAATTATCTATTTGATATAAAGAATTATTAAGAGACATCTTATCACTATTAAAATAAAAATCTTGGGTTTCTAAATAATAATTTCTAACAGCATTATAAACATATCTTGCAATAGTTACTGGATTAAAAATAACCATCATTAAACAAAGAAATAGCGCTATTCCTAAAAAAACAATCTTCTTATTAATTTTAATTTTCTTTTTCATATTAATTTTCTTTCTTAATATTATTTTTTATTAAGAATACTTCATATACCAATAGTCCAACAGTTGGTAATAAAATCAAAAAGAAATACACTTTTTTATTAGTTATAAAATTAATAATACTGCCAATATTTTTATACTCTTTATATTCATTACCCAACATTCTATCACATTTTATATAATTACCTGAGACAATCATAGCATCATTATCCATATTCTCATCTCTTTTAGAAATTTCACCCTTTAAAACAACATCAGGACTTAAATTGTAATATACTTCTTTTCCTTCTTGAAGATTAGTACAATTATCAATTTTTTTAAATTTAACAAGAGAACCTTTCTCAAATAATTCATCACCATTATAAATTAAATAATAATTGTTTTTAGTACTTAAAACATTATAATTATCAAATGATAATAAACAATAAGTTGCCATAAATTCAAAAATAATAAATAAAACTAATATAATTTCAACAATTTTCTTCTTCATATCCTACCTTCCATAATAATAATATAACATAAATAAAAAACAATGTAAATTAAAATATAATTATTTAGTAAGAAAGAACTACAAAAAAGATTTATTTAAAAGAATAGAAGATTTATTCAAAATATTACTTTTTCTTAAATCTGTTAAATAAATGTTTCATATTACTAATTTGTTCTAAATTACCTAAAGGAGTTTCACGAAGTTTGCTATCCAACTCTTCTCTTGCTTTTCTTCTTGCAGGCATCGATAAACTTTCCATGATATACTTGGCATCACTTTTCATATCTTCTTTAGCTTGTCTTTTCATATCTTCCTTTAATTCATCTTTAAATTCATCTGGCATAATAAATTTACATTTACTAGCTACTTCACTTAACAAATTATTATATTCTTCATTTAAAGGACTTGCCATAAAACTTTGTTCAAATTCCATGGCATCAGAAAAGTTTTTACCAAAATCTTCTATTCTTTTAAATAAATCTTCTATTTTATCTAAAATATCTTTATTTTTAATTTCATAATTATTAGAAAAAATTTCTTTTCTTCCTTTAATACTTAATTTTACATATTCATTCATAATTAAACCTTTCTTAGTATTTTGATATCATTATTAATATATTCTTTGGCATTATCCATATTACCATATAATTTAAAAGATTCTTTGATACTTAAATCATCTAATCTAACAAGATAATCCCTTAATTTTTTAAAACCTTCTTCTTTATTATCATTTATTTCTTTATAAAAATTACTTGATATAATATCACCTATAACATATAGAAAATTACTATAATCTAAATCTAAGATATAATCATAGATAAATCCACTTTTATTCATTAATCTTCTTCTTAATTCTTCATCAGATATCTCACTCTTAACCATTGTTTCATCTATCATAAAATTACCAGTTCTTACTATTTCACAGATTAAGGAACAAACGCCATACATATTGATATTTTGATAGTGATATGAACTAATGGTATTATCTATTTGTTTATTATATAAGTGATTATCTAATAAATATTTTCTAAATAATTTCTCAAATAATCTTGATGTAATCTCGGTTCCATAATGAAGATCAGATAGATACTTACCATTTCTTTGAAGATAGAATTGATATACATGACCTATTTCATGAACAAATGAATTATAATCAAGTAATTCTTTACCATCACAACACATCATGACATTAGATACTTTATCAAACATTCGATGAAAGGTTAAGGCATCAGCGTCCAACGATACCCCATATCCTATAAATGTCTCATTTAAAAGTCTTCGATATAATTCATAAATATCACTACCTAAATATTGAAAGAAATCATCTAGTACTTTTCCAATATCTTTTTGATTAATCTTCGTAGATAAACTATTTTCTGCATAAAAGTTATCTTTATGATATGTTTTTAATATTTCATTAATTCTTCTTAATAGATAATCATTATTTAAAATAAATTCCCCTATTTGTAAATATATCCCATCATCAGTTATTTTATTAACTCTATCAGTATTATCAAAATCTAATAAATCATCAGTAATATTTAAATTTAAATATTCAAGATATTTATATAAATGAGAATAATCTAAAAGTAAATAATCTCTTTTAATACTATTAGGTAAAAACATTATTTGTTTTCTTAAACCATAAAGTTCTTTTAATAATTCTTTTTTCATAAAAACCTATACATGTTTAATAACGAAATATTTCTTTTTACCTTTTCTAATTATAGTAAAACTTCCGATAGCATTATCTTTACTTATAACATAATCTAAATCATTTATTTTATCACCATTAATACTAATAGAATTATTACCTACAAATTCTCTTGCTTCTCTTTTACTTGAACAAACACCTGCTTCTACTAGTAAATCAATGATATTTTTATCAGTATTTACTTCATAACTTGGTAAACTATTAAAAGCATCATGAATATCTTCTTCTTTAAGACTTTTTATATCTCCACTAAATAAAGCTTCACTAATTCTTAAAGCTTTTAAGTATTCTTCTTCACCATGTAAATCGGTAATAAATTCTTTTGCTAATGTTTTTTGCGCAACTCTATCTTCTGGTTTTTCTTGATGTTTTTTCATTACTTCCATAATTTCTTCTGGACTTAAAAAGGTAAATACTTTTAAATATTCTTCAACTTTACTATCATCAGAATTAATTAAATATTGATATAATTCGTATGAACTTGTTTTATTTTTATCAAGCCATAATGCATTACCCGCACTTTTACCAAATTTTTCACCATTACCATCTAATATTAAAGGCATTGTAAAAGCATAAGCATTTTTACCTAATTTTTTATTAATTAAATCAATTCCCGTAGTAATATTTCCCCATTGATCACTTCCTTCTACTTGCATAATACAATTTCTTGTTTCATATAAGTGTAAGAAATCATATCCTTGTAAAAGAGTATAAGCAAACTCAGCAAAAGTAATACCCGTATCAAGTCTTCTTGCAATAATATCTTTGTTTAGCATATAATTGACATTTATGTATTTTCCAACTTCTCTTAAGAATTCCAAGATATTAATATCTTTTGTCCAATCGTAGTTATTTACAACATCAACATTTCCATTAAAGATACTTTCTATTTGTTTTTTGATTCCTTGAAAATTTTTTTGAACTGCCTCAAATGATATTATTTCTCTTTCAGCAGTTGGTCTAGGGTCTCCAATAAGTCCTGTAGCACCACCTACTAAAATTATTGGATGGTGTCCTGCTTTAGCAAGACGTTTTACCGTAATTAAACTACTATAGTGACCAATATGCAAACTATCAGCAGTAGGATCAGTTCCCCAATAAAAAGTTGCATCTAAACTATTTATAACTTTTTCTAAGTCATCTCCTGCAGTATCTTTAATTAAACCACGCCATTTTAATTCTTCAAATAATGTCATTATTTTCCCTCCTTACATTTACATTTTTTATCATGACAACAACAATCTTCTTCAGATTCTTTACCATTAATTATATCTACAGCATGACTAGTTCCAATTCTAGTTACACCCATTTCAATAAATTTCATAGCCTTATCTAAAGTATTTATTCCACCGCTTGCTTTAATCTCTAAAACATCATTTTTATGTTTCTTAATTAATTCGATATCATGAATACAAGCACCACTTTTATCAAAACCCGTACTTGTTTTAATAAAGTTAACAAATGTTTCATTACATATTTCGGTCATTTTGATAATTTCATCATCATCCAACAAACAAGTTTCAATAATAACTTTTAAAACTTTACCATCAATGGAATCTCTTATCATTTCTATTTCATCTTTAACATAATCATAATCTTTATTTTTTAAAGCATTAATATTTATTACCATATCAATTTCTTTAGCACCGTTATTAACAGCATCAATCGCTTCATATTGTTTAGTCTCTTTTGTACTATAACCATTTGGAAAACCAATAACTGTACAAACTTCTACTGTACTTCCTTTTAAATATTCACTTGCAGCCTTAACATAATAAGGACTAACACAAACAGCTGGAAAATGATATTTTTTAGCATCATCACAAAGCTTCATAATATCTTCTGCTGTAGCCACTTTTGATAAATTAGTACTATCAATATACTCCATTATATTCATAAAAATCCTCCTTTTAATAAAAAAATTCTATAAAATAGGGACGAATCGTCGCGGTACCACCCTACTTCATAGAATTCTATGCACTCATATTATAACGGAATTACCGTTTTAACTCCATAGTTGTAATTTCCTTATTAAACCTGTCAGTTCGCACCTTTCACTAACTCTCTTAAATAAATTTAATAATTAAAGACTATTTCCTCGTTAAATACAAGGATATTTTATCATAATATTCTTAATAAAACAATAAAAAAGTACTAAAAATGTCAAATACAGTAAACATAAACTAAAAACATTGACTATCTACTTTACAAAATATATAATTAAAATGGAAGGAGGATTAAAAATGCACGAAGAAGGATTTACGGGATTAGATGTTGATAGAGCAATAAAAGAACTTGATAATTTTCATGATTGTTGTAAAGAAACAGAAGTAACCTTTATTAATACATTTACAGATTTATTTCAAATCTTATATCTTAAATGGGCTTCTCCAAATGCTGTTTGGTTCACTAATGAACAAATTCCAATTATTTCAGAAGAAATTACCAATTTTATAAATACATATAATAGAATATTAAGTGGAGCTAACTTAGCAGCTGCTACTCTTGCTAGTGCCCATGGATCAGCAATGCCAATTATTTATTCACCATCTACAGTACAATTTGCACTAGATGTAAATAAATGTGAAGAAAACAAAAATGGTGTTACTGGTATGGCAAAAGAAGATGTTAAAAATGCTTTAGATACTTTTGTTACTGAAAAAAATAGAGCATTAGAGATGTTAAGACGTATACCATTAGGTATTTCATTTTATGATCCAGCTGGACATTTATTAAGTACTTATAATAAAGGAGTTAATGAATTTATTGAACGTTTTGATCAAATAATTATAACTCTTACTTCAACATTAGCAACATATATCGAAACAGAAATTGATAACATCTTACTTGCAAAACAAAAAGCAGAAGAAACATTAGCTGCATAAATATTACTGGAAGAATAGTTATTCTTCCTTTTTTATATAAAAAATAATTGACAATTATAGATAAAACTAGTATAATCTTTATCGGTACATTGAAATTCCCCATGAATTTGATATTGGGAACATCAAATTCAATAAGGAAAAGGAGAAAAAAATGAAAAGTTATATGCAAAGAAAAGAAGATGTTGTTCGTTCTTGGTATGTAATTGATGCCGAAGGAAAATCCCTTGGTAGAGTTGCAACACTTGCAGCCCATATATTACGTGGAAAGAATAAACCTACATTTACTCCACATATTGATTGTGGTGATTACGTTATTATTATTAACGCAAAAAAAGTTAATCTAACTGGTAACAAATTAGAAGATAAGATGTATTATAATCATTCTATGTACCCAGGTGGATTAAGAGAAAGAAATGCTAAAACTATGAGAGAGAATTATCCTGTTGAAATGCTTGAAAGAGCTGTTAACGGAATGCTACCTCATAACAGACTAGGAAGAGCTATGGGAAAGAAGTTATTCGTATACGCTGAAGAAACTCATCCACATCAAGCTCAAAAACCAGTTAGCATCGAGGTTAAATAGGAGGATATATGAAAAAGAATACTTATTATGGTACAGGAAGAAGAAAAGGTGCTGTAGCTAAAGTAAATTTAGTAAATGGTACTGGAAAGATTACTGTTAATGGAAAAGATGTTCATGAATATTTTCCTTTTGAAACACTAGTTATGGATTTATCTCAACCATTAGAAATAACTAATACTGTTGAAATTTTTGATGTAGATGCCAAAGTTACTGGTGGAGGTTTCCGTGGTCAAGCTGGAGCTATAAGACTAGGAATTACAAGAGCATTACTTGAATATGATGAAGCAACAAAAGATAGTGAAAATAGTTTAAGAAAATCTCTTAAAACTACAGGTATGATTACAAGAGATGCTAGAGTAAAAGAAAGAAAGAAATATGGTCTTAAAAAAGCAAGACGTGCTCCACAATTTAGTAAGAGATAGAAAAAAATCCAATTGGATTTTTTTTTATTCATAAAAAGAACAATAAAAAAATATTGAAATCAATTCAATGTTTTTTTATTTAACTTCCTCAAATTGCGAATTATAAAGATCAGCATAAAAACCTTTTTTCTTTAATAATTCTTCATGACTTCCTTGTTCAATAATATTACCATCATTAATAACTAATATCATATCAGCATTTTTTATCGTAGATAATCGGTGAGCAATAATAAATGATGTCTTATCTTTTGTAAGATTATCCATTGCACGAGCAACTAACTCTTCTGTTCTTGTATCTACATTACTAGTAGCTTCATCTAATATCAAATATGGCTTATCACTGATCATCGCACGAGCAATCGTTAATAATTGTTTTTCACCACTTGATAAAGTATCAACATCACTAAGAACTGTATCATAATCCTTTGGTAAAGTTTTAATAAAATGATGTAAACCAACCCTTTTACAAGCAGATACTATTTCATCAGAAGTAACATTATCATTATTATATCTAATATTTTCTTTAATTGTACCATTAAAAACCCAAGTATCTTGCAAAACCATATTGAATAAATCATGAACATTTTCTCTTGTTAAATCCTTAATAGAATGACCATCAATTATAATATCACCATCACTTATATTATAAAATTTCATTAATAAATTAACAATAGTTGTTTTACCAGCACCAGTAGGACCTACAATAGCAATCTTACTATTACTTGGTATTTTAGCATTAAAGTTTTTAATTATTAACTTATCACTATCATATCCAAAAGAAACATTTTTAAATTCTATATTACCTTTAGCATCTGATATTTCAAGTTTTTCTTGAAAAGCAGACTCATCATCCATTTCTTTTTCTTCTAAAAATTCAAATACCCTTTCACCAGCAGCTGCTGCACTTTGAAACCCCGTTAAACTTTGAGCAATATTCATCAAAGGTTGTGTAAATAATCTAATATAAATCATAAAAGCAACAATAACACCAAAGGATATTGTATTATTAATAACTAATATCGCTCCAACAACACAAACCAAAACATAACCAAAATTACCAATAAAACCCATTAATGGATGCATAAGTCCCGATAAAAACTGACTCTTTCTTCCATTTTCAAATAAACGATTATTAATTTTATCAAATTCTTTATTAGTTTCATCTTCAGCATTATATACTTTAACAATATTATGTGATGAAAAGACTTCTTCTATATGACCATTCATATCACCAAGAGATTCTTGAACTTCATTAAAATATTTTTGACTCTTAACCAAAATAATTGCAACAAAAATAAACCCAAATAAACTAGCAAAAACAGAAATCAAAGCTAAAATCCAATTTGTATAAAACATCATAAATAATGCCCCTAATAACATTGTTAAAGAACTTACCAATCCACTTAAACTTTGATTCATAGTCCATCCAATAGTATCAACATCATTTGTAACTCGAGATAACACATCTCCAACTGTTGTTTTATCAAAATAAGCAAGTGGTAATCTATTAATTTTTTTATCTATATCTTTCCTCATCATTAATTGAAATTTATTATTAACAACTGTCATTATAAAACCTTGAATATAATTAAAGATAGCACTTACACCATACATTATCGCTAAAACTAAACCAATATTCTTTACTTTATCCAAATCTATTCCCGTCATTAATCCCTTTTGAATAGTATTTGTTATATCCTTTAATTTATCAGGTCCAACAATAGATAATACACTTGACACAAAAGAAAGAATCAAAGAAATTATAATCAATAATAAAAATGGTTTATTATATTTAATAATTTTCTTTATCGAACCAGTAAAATCTTTAGCCTTATTATTTATATTACCTCTCCTATTATGCATTTTTAAAAGCCTCCTCTCCAAGTTGTGAAAGAGCGATTTCTTTGTACACCTTACATGTTTTTAAAAGTTCATCATGTTTACCTATACCAACACATTTACCATCATCCAATACAAGAATTTTATCAGCATCCATAATAGTACCAATTCTACTTGCCACAATTATTTTAGTAGCACCACTACACTCTTTATTTAATTCTTTTCTTAAAGCATAATCTGTTTTAAAATCAAGTGCTGAAAAAGCATCATCAAAAATATATATTTCAGGATTTCTTGCAATTGCCCTTGCAATAGATAATCTTTGCTTTTGCCCACCTGATACATTAGTACCACCTTGAGCTATTTCACTATCTAAATCTTTTTCCATCTTTTTCACAAATGAAGAACTTTGAGAAACATCAAGAGCTTTCCAAGCATCAGCTTTTGATATTTCTTTTTCTTCTGTTTTACCAAATCTTAAATTACTTAAAACCGTTCCTTTAAACAAAACTGCCTTTTGAGATACATATCCAATTTTATTATGTAATTTTTCTAATGACATATTTTTAACATTAATACCATCGACCAATACTTCTCCACTGGATACATCGTAAAATCTTGGTATTAAATTAATAACAGTTGATTTTCCACTTCCAGTTCCACCTATAATAGCAAGTGTTTCTCCTTTATTAACCTTAAAACTGATATTTTCTAAAATACTTTCATCGGCATCAGGATATTTAAAGGAAACATTACGAAATTCAATTTCTCCCACCTTATCATGATTTATATTATTAATTTCACCATCTTTAATATTGGAATCTGTATCTAATATCTCATTTATTCTACCCATTGATACAGCAGCTCTTGGATATATTACAAATAACATTACTAAAAACATAAAAGACATAATTACCTGTACAGCATAACTAGAAAAAACAACCATATTACTAAAAACACCGATTTTATCCATCATATTAGTGCCATTAATAAGACCTGCCCCTACCCAATATATAGCTAAAGATAAACTTGACATAACAAGACTCATTACTGGATTCATTAAAGACATAATTTTACCAACAAACAAATGAGTATTAGTAAGTTCCATATTGGCATTATTAAATTTATTTTCTTCATAATTTTCAGCATTATAAGCTCTTACAACTTTAATACCAGTTAAATTTTCTCTTGTAATTCTATTCAAATTATCAGTTAACTTTTGAATCTTTTTAAATTTTGGTATAGCAAAAACAACAATAATAGATACCATACTTAATACAATAAAAACACCAATCGCTGTAATTAAAGAAAATTGCCATTCTTTACCAACTATTTTTAATATTGCCATAACAGCCATAATAGGAGCTCTTGCAAGCATCTGTGTTCCCATAACAACAAAGTTTTTTACCTGTGTAACATCATTTGTATCTCTCGTAATTAAACTGCTTGTAGAAAACCTTTTAATTTCTTCCATTCCAAAACTTTGTACTTTACGAAATATTTTACTTCGCATATTCCTTTCAAATGATGTTCCAACATAAGAAGAAAAATATCCAATAACAATTGAAATAACTAAACTACCAAGTGCACATAAAATCATCCAAATACTTTCATTTAAAACACTTGATACACTATTATTAGTTGTAATAATAGTAGTTATTTTTGACATATAATCAGGAATCCTTAATTCTAACCATACCTGTAATATCATAAATAAAATACATAGTATGGCAAAATATACTTCTTTTTTAGACATATTTTTTAACATTTTTATCATAAAATCCTTCTTTCTATTACTTTTATTATCATATGTATTTGAATTAATAAATTAACTACATAAATAAAATTCTTTAAACATTATAACACATCATATAATATTATTAAAGAAAAAAATAGAAGAAAATTCTTCTATTTACTATTTATAATAGTACAATAATTTCTTATTGCAGCATCTTGTAATGATTGTGATTTATTACATGTACCTAAATATGCATTATTATCATTAGAATTACTTATTTTAATTCTCGAAATATTTTCTTTTGGTAAATCAAATTGATATAATGGTTTTTCACTCCAAATATCACTTTTTATAGTTTTAGTATAATTTTGGGAATAACTATTCCAGTTCCATGGTATCTTTCTTGCACTATTTACAAATGGATTAGTAACATCAATAATTCGATATTTAACTTCATCTTCATAAACTTCTATTTCACATTTATTATTATTAATAGTTGCAATTACTTTGCTTGGAGATGATGATTTATAAATATTAATAGATGTCTTTATTTTATAATTATTGCCATTAGTTAAATCCGTTTTCAATTCAGTATAAACCATTTGACCACCATCTACAGCACCATTTGTTTCTGTCTTAGCAACCTCTTTAGAACCATCATTTTTATCAAAATATACCTGTTTAGGTTTTAATAAAGATTCTTGAGTTAGTTTATATGAAAAATCATATACAGTTTTTCCATTCTTTAATTTATGACTCTTTGTATATTTAGGTTTACCATTATCTAAATAAATATTTTCCTCTTCCTCTGTTAAAAGTTCAACTGTTTTAACTTTTTTATTTTTTTTATACTTATATTCAAAAGATAATTTTCCATCATAGTTAAATAAATATTTTCCATTCTCAACAATATTTAAATACTGATCTTCATAAGACTTAGAAATATTATCTAATTCATCTTTATGAGCACCATACCACGCATACTCTCTTTTAAAATCATCATTTTCTCTTCCAGAAAACATTGACTCAGCTCTCCTTAAAAGATCAAGTATTTTCTGATATGTTTTATTATATATATCACTATTAAATTTTCCTTCACAACTTCTTTCATGATGCATATCCACATTAAATTCAAAACCTTGCCCCGGTTGAAGAACAGCAATTTTTTCATCTTCAACACCATTAACTTTTACTTTTTCAAATTTATTTGGATTATAATTTGCCGATGCATTCTCAGTACATTGAATTTCATAAAATGTTGAATCATTAGTATTACATTTTATATCTTCATTAAAAGGAACAAAAACATCTTTTTGACTACAATATTTAGCATTTTGTTGTTCACTAAATTCACTAGGAGGCGCAACAGAACAAATAGCTGGTTTTTGTGTTTCACATAATTTTTCATTCATATCAGAACCTTCTACTTTATATAATTGCCATCCTGCTGACTTACCACCAGGTAATTGTGAATTACATCTTTGTTTGCCATCCTTATCTTTTCCACAAACACAAGCATTTCCAGATTTTGTACATGAATATCCTACATGATCCCACTTATATTCATAGTTATCTTCCGTTCCAAATAATGTTTTAGAACTACTCTTTTGTCGTCTCCAACATCCCATTACTTTAGGTTCATCTTCAGCAGGCTTATAATTATGAGCAGCTTCACTTGCAGCCCCACAACAACGATTATATCTTACTGAGTAAATCCAAATACCATCATAAGACTCACCTCCATATGATGCACACCCACCATTATTATACATAGACTCTCCTTTGCCAGGTAAAACATTAGAACTTCGAACATTTACTGATGTCGCTTTCCACGAAGCAAACGTTTCAAAGCTACTTGATATAGAACCTTCTTTTGCACCTCTACAAGTAACAGTACCACTTCCACAAGTACCTTTACCAGTAGCAGCAACATTAACACTATAATGTTTTATCCAATTAGTTTTAGTACCAGTATCCTCAGGAACTTCACATCTATAACCATAAAATCCCCCATTAGCTTCACATCGTGGTTCAGTAGTACCACTGGCACCATGACAACCATAATAACATTTTTCAGCAGGTTTTACACAATCATCATAAGAATTATGGGCAGAATCACAGCAATAATCAGATTTTCCATGCCGTGTACCACCACCATCACATTCTCCACCACTTTCCTTTATAGAACTAGCATTTGCAACTGTTCCAGAAGCACTACACGTAACATCACCCTTCAAAGTTGCATGACCACTAAAAACCGTTTGATTCCCTGTTATATAAGCCGCTGCCAAACACTCCTTTGGAATAAATATCATCATTAAAATAAATATTAATATATATATCTTTTTCATCATAACTCATACTTCTTTCTTCTAACTAGAATAAATACTACTATACCAATTACTAAAACTGAACCTACACCTATACCTATAAATAATAGTGTATTATCACTTTTATTTTCTACTACTGGTTCAGTAGTTTCATTTTCTTTTTCATATTTTTCTAATTCTTTATAATATTTAGTATTAGTTACTTCTTCTTCAGTAAATTCTTGACAATATTTAAAATTAGGATTTGTTAAACAATAATCTTTATCATAAAATTGATTATAATACGGAAGCTTTATTTGCTTTACAGCAACTGTTTTTGTAGAACACTTATCTGGAGTATATGCTTTCATTGTTATTGATACCTTTTCTCCTTGTTTAAATCCCGATATTTTACCATTACCATTACCATCATTAATTATTTCTTTATAATCCAATGAATAAAAATCATTTATTATTAATGCTTTTAAATCTTTGGTTAAACCCTTAATAGTTATGGTAAATTCTGGATATATATAATCTGGAACATCTTTATCCTTTTTCATCTCATAAGTATAATCAAATTCCATCTTATTAACCATTTCTTTTAAATTATTCATTTTCTCTGTTGTACATGGTTCTAATTCAATAGCAGCACTTACATTTACTGTAAACATCATCATAATTAATAAACAAAATATCTTTTTCATATACTCTCCTATCAATAACATAATTATACAATATATTTTTTAAAAAAACTAGATAAAAATAATTATTTATCTAGTTTTTATTTAATCAATCCTAAATAATTTACAAAAAATTATTAATTGCTTGTCTTTCTTTTTACTACAAGTAGTCAATATTAAAGTAGTATCTTTACTATTTTTATTAATTTCAATTGTTCCATCTTTTTCTTCTTCATAGATATTATCTACAATATAGTGATATTTCTTATTATTATAATATATTTCAATATTATCATTAATATCCAATTTATCAAGATTTTTAAAATAACCTAAATAAGAATTTCCTGAATGAGCTGCTATAATCATGGTACTATTCTTTTTATCAGGTAAAGTATTATTAAGTAAAGTTATATTTTTATTTACATTATTTTCTTTACTATTATAATTATAAAAACCCATTTTAAAGTTTATTTTCGGTATATTTAAAACTCCAATAATGTCATCTTTCATATTATTCTTAACCACAGGTTTACTAATATAATTATTAGCATCGACATTATTTACTGTTTTCTTGACATTATCATATATAAAATAATTTACTATTAAACTAAATCCTAAAACAATAATAATGATATTAATAGTCCTTTTTATTTTCATAAAACATTTTCCCTATACCAAAAATAATCATCATTATTGAAGTGAATAAAACATTTTCCATATCACTTCTTCCTGTTTTAGGAACTATTATTTCTTTCTTTTCATTAGTCATTTTAACATTGGTTACTTGGTCATTAAAAATACTAAAATATATTTTTTGATTTGTTAATTTATATAATGAATTAGCACTTTTCTCAATAATATAATAATTACCTACTTTAAAATTATTAATAGTAATATTACCATTTTCATTAGTTACTTTATTAATTAATAGATTATCATTTTCATCATATATTTCAATTTCTGTATCAGATATACCTTCTTTTGTCACCAAATCAATTTTATTGAAATCAAGAATACCTTTCTTTAAATAATTAATAATTTTAATTTCTTTAACATCATGATAATTATCTCTTGTAATATTAAATTTATAAATATCATTATTTTCTATATAATCATTATTATCATTAACCTCTTTTATATAATAATTACCTATTTCTAAATTATTAATAGTTAACTTACCATCATTATTAGTTTTATAGGTATTCATTAATCTATTATCACTATTATATAATTCAAACTTAATACCATTAAATGGTACTATAGTATAGTCTATATTATTATCGTTAATCATCATTTCTTCTTTTAATTTAATTATTGATACACTTCCTAATACTTTATGATTTTTCATTGCTACCATAGTATCTTCATTATTTTTTATCGTAAATTTAATCTTTTCATTATTTAATTCATAATAATCATTAGGTTTTATTTCTTTGATATAGTATTCTCCAATCATTAAATTATTAATTATAATATTTCCATTATCATCAGTTTCTTTTTCTATTAATAATTTATTATTTTCATCATAAATACCAATTATAGTATTAGAAATACCTTCATTTGTTTTACTATCAATTTTTTTAAATATTAAATTACCTTTACCAAGAAAATTTTCAATATCTTTATTTATTTCAATATTATGATATTGATTCTCTTGAATAATATCTATTTTTATTTTATCTTGTTTAAGATAACCATCTAATTTATTTTCTTCTTCTAAATAGTAAGTACCCTTTTTTATTTTATCAAAAGTAAGATTCCCATCTTGATTAGTTAAACCTTCTTTAATTATATTATTATCATTATCATATAAAGTAAATTTAATATTAGAAAGATTTATTTTTTCATAATTAATCCTATTATCCATTATATTCATTTTTTCCCCAATTTTGTGGATATTTATTTTTCCATAAAAATTATTATTAACTAAATATAAATCCATTACATTGCCATATTCTGGATACCATGTTATATCACTATCTTTATTAACACTAAATTTAAGTGGTTCACTATTCCATAAATATCCATCTACCAACTGATTTTCTACTTCTATTAATTCATAATTACCATAAATCGGATTATTAGTAAAAATCATTCCTTCATTATCGGTTTCATAAACACAGTCAACAGTATCGCAGATATATAGATTTCTATCTATATTTCTTATCATTAATTTAATACCAGCTTGTTTAATTCTTTCACCATTATCATCTACCTTATATACTCTAACTCGACTACCTAAAGCTTTTAACTTAATTGTAATTTCATCATTTTTCATAATTCTTAGTCTTGCCAGTTTTTGAGTTGTTGTTTTATCTTTTCCTACATAAACTACAAGTGGCAAATCATCATATTTTTTAAATGATAATTTTATTTCCGTAGTTCCTGCATATTTTGGTATTACATGTAAACAATTATCTTTAATAAATACTTCATTTCCACTATCTAGAACTACTTCATAATTATTTAAAACGTTATTTTCATCTTTAATAACTATTTCTTTATTAATTAAACCACCTGTTATAGTAGTAGGTAATGTAGGTTTCTTTTTATGATTACTAACTAACTCTAATATTTCTTTTTTTTCTTTAGTAATATCTATAGGATCACCTTTTTCATTTTGTAAAGTCCAAAATGTGACTTTTTGATCACTAGTAGCTTCCCATATCAACGCTTGAGCAGCCATACTATATTTTATATTATCATGACCTGGATATTCTCTTCCGTAATAACCATATAAAGCAATATTTTCTTTTTCTTCATCACTTAAATTAAGAGATATATAATTATCCTTATCAATATAGTCAAAAGTAGTAATTTGTTTGGTTGGCTCAATGCAATAAACTATTGTATCACCAACATGATAAACAGAAAACTGACTAGACTTATAAAAATCCTTCCCTTTTCTTGCATAATAAATACCTTTTTGTTTTTCCAAAGTTAATTTATAATTTGTTTGGGCATATACTTGTTTTTCTATTAACACAATGATAAAAACAAGTATCATTAATACTTTTTTCATAATCCTCCTTCAAAAACAAAATATTAATGTCACTATAAAGTGTACCCCAAACACCAATAAATTTGTTTAGTTAATATCATAGCACAGACAAAATAAAAAAAAAGACCCATATTTAAGAACATATTCATGTACACAAATAAGGTATAATTACTCAGAAAAAAACTAATGTTATAAAAACACTAGTTATATTATTACTTCTTATAAACATACTCAATAACATCACTAATACTACAATTAAATACAAAACATATTTTTGATAAAACACTAGTATCATATCTCATCATTTGATTATCAGCATATTTTTTTATAACTTCTGGTCTAATATTAGATAATCTTGACAATTGATATAAAGTTATTTTTTTTGATTTCATTAATTTATAAAGATTACATCTAATTCTCCCATATTTTGTATCCCATAATATTATTTTTTCTGTGATCAAATTATCCTCCTTTTTATAAAAAAATGAACAGTATTACTTTACTGCTCACTCCTAAATCATATCACTATTCTTTTATTATTAAAAGGATAAATTTAAAATTATTGACCAAAATTTACAAAATTTGTGTTTTTTTTTACAATTTTATTGTATACTTAATATAGAAGGAGGATATATGAAAAAGTACATTGCTGAGTTTACAGGAACACTTATGCTTACCCTAATCGCTTGTGGTATTGCTGTTACAACAGGAAACTATTTAGGAATTGCACTTGCTTTTGGTTTAGTAGTAGTTGCATGTGCCTACTCTATTGGAAACGTATCAGGTGCTCACATTAACCCTGCAGTTTCACTAGGTTTTGCTCTAACTGGTCAAATGAGTTGGGCAGAATTTGGAAAATACGCTTGTGCCCAAGTACTAGGTGCCATTGCTGGTAGTGGAATTTTAAGTATTATAACTGAAAGTACCAAAACACTTGGTGCTAATGGTTATGATGGTAGTGTTTGGATTGCTTTACTTGTAGAAGTAATTTTAACATTCATCTTTGTTTTAACTATCTTAGGTGTTACTGATAAAAAAGAAAATACTCATGTAACAGGTATTGTTATTGGTTTAACTCTAACTCTAGTACATTTATTTGGTATCCATTTTACTGGAACATCAGTAAACCCTGCTAGAAGTATAGGACCAGCCTTATTCCAAGGTGGCGAAGCTCTAAATCAAATTTGGGTATTTATTTTAGCTCCTATGATTGGCGCAGCACTTGCAGCATATTTCTTTAAGTACATCTTAAAAAAATAATAAGTATTTATCTTATTATATGAAAATAAATTAGTTTTTGCTAATTTATTTTTTTACAATATTATTCAAACTACTTATTGTTTTTACTAAACGTTTATTAATTTCTTCTAATCGTTCTATTTCATGATGATTATCTAAAAGTATATTTTTTATCTTTTTTAAATAATCAATTGGTCTCATCATATAATCAGTACCATAGATAATCATTCCATTAGCACATTCATATTCTTTACCATCGTCCCCAATTACTTTATATATCCAAACATAAAATGGATCCTTTTTATATGTTAAATTTTTAGATTTATAACTATATATAATTGTACCCATAATAAAGTCATTTTCACTTTGTTCATAAATATCAGAAACATTTCGAAAGATTAATACTTTTTCACCATTCTTTAGTCTTTCTTCCATAATAACCCCACTTGAAAACATATTATACCACAAAAAAAGATATTTGCATATCTTTAATTGGTTATTTCTTTAAAATAATTATATTTTAATACTAAATCATTCTTCTTAACTAAATAATCTACATAACTATTTTTTTCTTCTAATAAGTCATGATTAATCTTTTTATTATTTTTCACTTCTCCATCTTCTACATAATATGTTCCATCATACCATGACATATCAGGAAATATAGCAATAGGCTTATAATCATTTGCAAAAACATCTTTTCCTAAATACCATTTTTCATTATAATTAACACCCATTAAATTCAAAAACGTAGGTAAAATATTAAGTGGTGTAGTAACTTTATTAACCTCTTCCTTCTTCATACCAGCACTCCAAATAAACAATGGTGTATGATTAATCAAATTAGTATCAATATCTTTCCCATGTTTTTTTAATATTTCATTATCAGATACAGTATATAAATAATGATCCCCATAAACAAAAATTATTGTATTATTATATAAACCATTATCTTTTAAACCTTTAAGTAATAAACCAACCATATTATCCGTTTCTTTAGCTTGTCTCTTAATACAGTCTACTTCATCATACTTAAGATTTTCAAGAAATACCATTTGTTCATCAGTATCCATTTTCTCTAATTTCTTTTCATAATCTTTTTTTAATAATTGATGACAAACACCCTTGCTTGAATCAAATGGTAAATGATTACTATAACTAATAATATAATTAATAAATTTACCAGTATTTTTAAACATTTCATCATAAAAAGTTTTATTTAAAACAAGTTCTCTATCTAACTGATATGAATTATCATCATAATCACCTAAATCTTTTAAACCCAAATAATTATCATATCCCCAATTAGAATAATTAATACCTCTGCTATAATACTCTCTCGTATTCATATGAAAAGCTTTAATACCATAATCATGTTGTTTCATTAAATTTGCCATAGAATAAGGAAAATCATTCTTATTCAAAGTATATGCATTCATTGGATATGTAAAAGGAGTAGTATAACCAACATTTACCATAAATTCTGAATTAAAAGTACTACCACCACCAGTATAAAAAGAATAATGTTTCTTAAAGTTAATAGAATTATCAATAAGTTTGTATGTATTAGGCATTATATCTTTTGTCAAAATCCAATCATCAATTCCTTCAAGTTGTAAAAATATTACATTCTTACCCTTAAATTTACCAGTATATTTATTTTTATGAAAACTATCATTATTATTACTAAACACTTCACTTAAGAAATTATTTTCTGTATCACTTTTTTTCTCTTCCCCTTTTAAATAATTAATATAAAAATCTCTTACTGTATATTCATATATTCCCGTAATACTAAAACATTTATTACTATCATTAAAATTATTATATACATTTCTAGGATTTTTCCATGTATCCCATGTAAGTTCCACATTAGCAGAACCTAAAAACATCTTACTTACAACATGAAGAATCAAAAAAACAACAGAAACTTTAATTAATTTTTTCTTATTATAAGATGTTCTTTTAGGATATTTTTTTATTGCCAAAATATAAATTACTATCAAAATAACCGCAACAATATACACAAAAATATTAGTATTCTTTAAAGCGTCTAAGAAATAATCACTACCTTCACCAGCTAAAGCCATCAAAGAAAAACTAAAATAATTATGCATTGTTCCATAATAAACAGATTGAACTAAATATAAAATAAAGAAAATAAAGAAACATCCACTATAGAATATTTTTCCATATCTCTTTTTTATATTTATAGATATTCCAATTATCAAAATAATATAAGCAACCGAAAATAATCTAGGAGTAATTTTAAACAAACTATAAAAACTAACATCATAGCCAAAAATTCTTGTTGCAATATCAATAATCATAAATGGTAAAGCCAACAAAAGTATATTAAAAACATTATTTTTAAGACAATAATTCCATAAACTTATTGACCATCCTTTAATTTTTTTCATTTTTCCTTTTTCTTTAAAGAAAGATTTTAATTCATCCTTAAACCTTGCAAAACCCTTCTTAACTCTTTTTCTTTTATTAATAACATTATCCTTTATTTTTACAATCATACTGCCACCACTTCTCTTACACATTATACTATTTATATAAAAAAAAATCAATATTCACTGATAATGAATACCAATTTCAAGTTTAAAGAAAATCTAGAATTACATTTTAAGTAATAACATAAATATTATCAGTATTTACGCCAGAGATTATCATTTAGAGTATCTTCTCTCAAAACAATTGTTGTACTTAGTGGCTGACAAAAAAATCTTTCTTACCCCATAAAGAGAGAATAAATAATTATAGAGTCCATTAAATTGTAATTATTTATCCAACTTTATCATACTAAGTAATTACATTATACTATAAAAATAAAGTTATTTCAATATAAAAATAAACAAAAAAAGATATCCTCTGATAAAGAACATCATTTCGAGTTTAGAAAAAGTTGTAACAGTTAGTATTAACATCGACAGTTAACACAAAACTTAAAATAAATATTATCAGTATTTACTACAACATCTTATCATTTGAGTTTTCTTTCTCACAAACAATTGTTTTGTCTTGAGGCGATAATGACTACACAAAAGTAGTTTTTCTTACCAACAAATACAAATAAAATGATAGAAACCTACAGTACCTAAATAAAAGGTACAGCTATTAAAAAATAGCAAATAGTCACAACGGACTATACACAAAACGGTAAACATACCGTAAGAATATCAACAAGGATATTCCAATAGTTCAACAAAGGAACTACAAGATTCTAATAAAAGAATCAAAAAACAAAAAGTAGATTTAACTATCTTGGTACTTATTATTATCAAGACACTACTATTATATGCTATTTTTTTTAAAAATGCAATACTTTTTTTAAAATTTTTTTATTTTTTTTAAAATTTAATTTTTTTTAAAGAAATTAGATAAAAAAATAATAAAAATCATTGACATCAATAATATAAACATGTATAATCTTAATTGCAAGTCGAAATTGGGGCATTAGCTCAGCTGGGAGAGCGTCACGTTTGCACCGTGAAGGTCAGCGGTTCGATCCCGCTATGCTCCACCATTTTGATATTAACTAACAGAAATGTTAGTTTTTTTGTTAAAAAAAAATACTAAAAAGTATTTTAAATTTCACGATATAAATTTTTATTTTTAAAAGGATTTTCTTTATCAATTCTATCAACAAACAAAATACCATTTAAATGATCAAGTTCATGCTGAAAAGCAATTGCTAACTCTTCTCTTCCTCTAACTCTTATTTTATTACCATCCATATCATATGCTTCCAATGTAACTCTAGCACTTCTTGGAACAATTCCTACTGTTTCTCTATTAATTGAAAGACATCCTTCCCCTTCACCAACATAAATCATTTCTTCACTTGATGAAACTATTTTAGGATTTATTAAAACATAATTGTCAAATTTCCCCTCATCATATTCGTGAACAACAACAAAATATCTTTTTTTAATACCAAGTTGAATAGCAGCAAGTCCCATACCTGGTCTTAAATCATATTTTTCTGCAAGTTCAGGTATTTGACTATTTGTAAGCATCTCTATAATATCATTAATAGTTTTTTTATCTTCCTTAGATAAAGGAAATGTAACATCTTCACTTTTTTCTCTTAATATTTTCTCTTTTTCATCTAAGATATCACTCATTTTTAACATACTTCTTCACCTGCCGTTAATTATATCACAAAACAAGAAAAAAAGAAAGTTTATTGACTATTTATCATATATATTGTATGATTTAATTAATAAAAAAGGAGAGAAATATGGATATAATATCATTAATATTAATATTATTAGCTACTTTAATTTCAGGTGGTGCATCATTATTCATTAGAATAAACTACAAAAAATATAAACAAATTAATCTAAATAAAAAAATGACAGGATATGACGTTGCCAGAGAAATACTTGATAAAAATAATTTATCTAATGTCTTAATATTTGAAACAGAAGGAGAATTATCAGATCACTATGATCCATCAAATAAAACAGTTAAATTATCTCCTGATATTTATCATGGAAATACAATTGCCGCAGCATCCGTAGCCGCACATGAATGTGGCCATGCCATTCAAGATAAAGAAGGATATACTTTTCTTAAATTTAGACACAAAATCATTCCTATTGTTAATTTATCATCTAAGGCAGGATATATTGCCATTACGCTAGGAGTAGTTCTTAGCATGATTAATTTAATATGGATAGGAATTGCTTTTGAAATAATTATTCTATTATTCCAACTTGTTACTTTACCAGTAGAGTTTAATGCCTCCAAAAGAGCCTTAAAAATAATAAAAGAATTAAATATTGTTAATAAAGATGAACACTCTGGTGCCAAAAAAATGCTTACATCAGCAGCCTTAACATATGTTGCCGGCGTATTATCAACAATCCTCGAAATCTTAAGATTAGTATTTATGTTTACTAGGGATGATAGATAATGACAAAAGAAATAAATTCTCTTGTTTTAGCATATCTTGGTGATACAATCTATGAAGATTATATTAGAGAATATATAATAAATAAAGGAATTAGAAATGTTAATGATTTACAGCATGAAGCAATCAAATATGTATCAGCAAAATCTCAAACAAAATTTTTAAAAAAATTAATTAATGATAACTTTTTAAGTGATGAAGAAATAAAAATTATTAAACGTGCAAGAAATCACAAAAATAATTCTCATCCAAAAAACTGCGATATTGTAACATACAAATATGCCACAGGCTTTGAAGCACTAATTGGATACTTAAAATTAGAAAATAAAATAGAAAGAATTAATGAAATAATAAAAGAAATATTGAAGGAGGATATATGATAGTATCTGGAAGAAATAATGTTAAAGAAGTACTAAACATTGATAACTTAAAAATAACCAAAGCTATTCTTCAAGATAACTTCAATGAAGAAAAAATAATTAATTTAATAAATAAAAAACATATACCAATAAAATATGAATGTAAAATTAAGTTAGATAGTATTGCCAAAAATAATCATCAAGGTGTAATATTATTAGTTGAGGATTATTTATATTCATCAGTTGAAGACATAATTAAAGAAAAAGAAAAATGTACCATACTTATTCTTGATCATATTGAAGATCCACACAATTTTGGTGCAATTATAAGAACTGTTGAAGCTAGTGGTATTGATGGCATCATAATTCCTATAAATCGTACAGTTTCCGTCAATGAAACCGTAATGAAAACCAGTGTTGGAACATTATATAATGTAAAAATTGCTCAAGTACATAACATAACAAACACTATAAAAAAACTAAAAGAAAATGGATTTTGGATATATGGCGCAGATATGAATGGTAAAAATTATCAAAGTATTAATTATCCAGACAAAACCTGTTTAATTATTGGAAATGAAGGAAAGGGCCTTTCACGCATAGTTAAAGAAGAAACAGATGAAATCATAAGTATTCCCATGTATGGAAAGGTTAATAGTTTAAATGCTTCTGTTGCAGCAGGGGTACTAGCATATGGAATCATAAAAAAATAAAATATGTATAGAAATTTTAATGATTATGAAATAATTTATATGATTTCTGAAAACAACAGTGATAATTTCAAAATATTGTACGAAAAATATCAACCATTAATTTATAAAATAGTTAATAATTATAAAGATATTTTCAAAAAATATGGATATGATATAGATGATTTAATGCAATTAGGCTACATAGCGCTATACAAATCATCTAATTATTATAGTGAAAACAAAACCTCAAGATTTATTTCATACTTAAAAACCATTATTAGAAATACTTTGTTAAACGAAATAAAGATAAATTCATCTAATAAAAGAATTATCCTAAATAACGCTATATCCTATGATAAAAAAGACAACAACAATAATTCATATTTAGATTATATTAAGGATAATAAAGACTATTTTTCATATTATGAAGAAAAAAGAAAATTCATTTATTTCAAAAACACTTTAGATTATAATAATGCTGGAATATTTGAAATGTATTATAATGGTTATACTATCACCGAAATAAGCAAAATGTTTTCTGAAAAACCAAAAGTAATAATAAATAAAATAAAAAAAATAAGAAAAAAATATCAAAATGATACTTAATAAAAAGGTTTTATTAAAAGGAGTAATAACAAATGAAAAAAAATAAAAAATTTTTGTTAATAACAATTATATGTGTTTCAATAATAGTCATTGAATTATTAATTATGTTAATAATTCATATATCAAGAGAAAGAAACATTGACCATATAGATAATTTAAATACCATTATTAAAACAAATAATGGGTATATTGGTGTAGGAATAAGTGATTTTCATAATAGCAAATTTGTATCAGAAAAAAAATATGAATATATTGATGATACCACAAAACAAAAACAAAATATTATTGCTACCCAATCTAAATTAGCAAAATATGATCATAATTATAATTTAATTTGGGAAAAAACTTTTGAAAATAATTATGATTCAACATTTTATGATATTATTGAAGTAAATGATGGATATATTGTTGTTGGAAGTTATGCCAAAGATGCTAAACAAATATCATTAGATACAAGAGATGCCCTAATTATAAAATATGACTACAATGGCAATATCGTATGGAAAGAAACATACTCCGTTTTAAGCGATACAGAATTTTATAAAGTAATTGAAGATGATAATAAACTAATCGTAATTGGTCAAAGCATTTATGAAAATATGGAATTAGGTAATCACATAACCGGTGGTGGAATTATCGTTAAATACGATATGAATGGAAAATTATTAGAGAAAAATAATTATGGTGGAAATAAATCTGGTAAATTTAATGATATTATAAAAGTTGATGATGGATATATTGTATGTGGAAAAGATGCAACTAACTATGGTATTCTTGTTAAATTTAAAAAGAACTTTAATAGAGAAGAAAATGATACCTCTTTAATAAGCAAAAAAATAGCATGGCAAAGAACATATTCTAATACTGACTATGAAGGATTTACAAGTATAGTCCAAAATAAAGATACATTATATCTTGGCGGTGCCATAAATGTAAGCAATGAAAAAGATAAAGAAGGAAAACCTACTTTCAAATATGATGCTGGAATTGTTGCATATAATACCAATAGCAAATATCTTGGAAGCTATTCTATAAAAGATAATGTTCATCATCGAATCAACAGTATGCTAATAGATAATAACTACCTCTATGTAAGTATCCAATATGATGTTGACTCAAAAGATCCAAATAAATATAGTATGTTAACAAAATACAATCTAAAAGACATAAACAAGTTAAATGATAATGTTGTCTATTCTCAAACGTTTGTCAATGATTATAGTTATATTATAAATAAAATAACGAAATTAGATAATGATGTAATATATGTTGGAACCACTAATAAAGAATGTAAATTCTTTACAGGATGTGATTATCAAAATATTATAGAAAAATATCAAGAAAATTAATTATTAAAAAAAAATGAAAAATTTATTTTTTCATTTTTTTATTAATTTCTTTAGTATTTTTCCAAATACCAACCATCATCATACTAGCTTCGTATACAACTCTTATTAATAAGTTAAATCCTATTAAATATAATAAGAATGCTGGAAAGCTATAACTTATTAAGTTAAATGAAGTAAGTGTAATGAAAATTAGCATAAAAGCATAAGTAACTTTTAAAATTGGTTCAATAAGCATTTCTTGGAAATTTAAAAATCCTCTAAACCAATTTACAAATTTGTTTGGATAATTTTTTTCAGGTTTCATAAATAAGAAATATCCAACAATAGCACCACAAATAGCTACAACTAAAGCAATAATTGTCCAAACATCACTTCCAGAACTTGCGAATGCTACATCATTAAAACCATAACCACTATAACGCATAATAAGTACTCCTTTCACCAATATAATATCACAAAAATGTCACAAATAAAACAAAAAAAAGCAAAAAATTATCAATTTTTTGCCTTTTATAAACTATCTATTATAGAATTCAACAATTAAAGCTTCATTAATATCTGCATTTAATTCATTTCTTTCAGGTAATCTAACATACTTAGCAGTTTTCTTATTAGTATCATAATCAATATATTCTACTCTTTTTGTAACAGCTGCTAAAGCATCATTAACTGATTTTAATTCTTTAGTATTATCTTTTAAAGAAATAACTGATCCAACTTTAACTCTAAATGATGGAATGTCAACTTTTTTACCATCAACAGCAATATGTCCATGATTAACAAGTTGTCTAGCACCACGTCTTGTATTAGCAAAACCCATACGGTATACTAAGTTATCAAGACGACTTTCAAGTAATTTTAAGAAATTTTCACCATGAACACCAGCCATTTTACCAGCTTCAATAAATGTTTTCTTAAATTGTCTCTCATTTAATCCATACATAAATTTAACTTTTTGTTTTTCTTTTAACTGAGTACCATAGTCAGAAAGTTTTCCCTTTCTATCACTACCATGTTGTCCAGGTCTATAAGGACGTCTTGCTAATTCTTTTCCATTTTCAAGAGTTGAAAATCCAACAGATCTACTTCTCTTATAACTTGATCCAGTATATCTTGCCATAATATCCTCCTTCAATTATTATATTACATATAATTGACATTTAAAAATATTCTAGGGAGTTTCTTTTAATAGTTTCACCCGATAGCCAAAAGTTACTTCTAAACTTAAAAAACACATTAAAATATCTATAAATTGGGCTGTCAATAAGAATATGCATTGTTATTATATAAATAAATTAATTTTAAGTCAACTCTTTTTTCAAAAAAAACTATATTTTTCATTGATTTTATGTTATTATTAATATAGTAGAAGGTGATAGCATGAAGATTATTTATTTAATCATATTTATAGCGCTTATTCTTTTTATAACAATAACATTTTATGTAATCAAATTTATAAGAAAAAAAGAAAATGAAAAATATACTAAAGAAGTCAATTTATTAGAAATCAAAAAAAACAATTTAAACAGTCTTCCAATAATGATTGAAATAGGTAAAATAGAAGAAATCGCTAAAAGTGAACAACTAGAAAATAAAATAAATATTTTCAAAAAAGCATATAACGATATTAAAGAAAATAAATTATCTCTTATAGATGATATGTTAATTGATTTAGATGATGAATTAAAAAATAGAAATATAAAAGATTTTAAAGAAACATATGCCAATATAGAATTAATTTTAGAAGAGATAGATTATTCATATAATAGTATTTTAAAAGAAATAAAAGAAATATCATCTTATGAAGAAAAATATCGAGAAATAGTAACAAAACTAAAAACAAAATATCGATATCTAGATAGAATCTTTAAAGAAAAAGAACCAATGTTTAAAGATTTATCAGAAACAATTATTATGCAATTTGAAAATATTGCAAAAAGATTTAAAGATTTTGATAAAGTTATTGATGAAAAACTATATAATGAAGTTGTCTTAGTAGTAAAATCATTAGATACAATGATTGATAACTTAGATATTATTATTAAAGAATTACCTGATATTCTATTATTATTAAATGATTTAATTCCAGGAAGAATCAATGATTTAAATGAAGAATATCATAAAATGCAAGAAGAAGGTTTTACACTGGGATTCTTAAATTATGAAGAAAATATTAACAACATTGAAATGAAAGAAAAAGATATCTTAACACGCGCAAAAGTTTTAAATATTAACAACAGTTTATTTGATTTAAGAATGATTCTTGAGTATCTTGATAATTTATTTAAAGAATTAGAAAAAGAAAAAAAAGCTAAAAATGAATTTGATCAATTAGATAATGCCTTTATAAACAAAAAAGAAAAATTAGAAAAAATTGTTAAAGATATTTATAATGAACTTGATGATATTAAAACCCTTTACCACTTAACTGAAAAAGATTTAGAAATTATTGACGAATTAAACCTTAAACTAGCACAAATTATTAAAGATTACAAAAAATTAAATCGTGATAAAAAGAAAAAACAAGAATCATTTCAAAAGAGGTATTTAGACATTAATGAACTATTAAATAGAATTAATGACATATCCAAAGAATTTGATACAGCATTAAGAACATTAGGAAGTTTTTATGAAGATGAGAAAAGAGCACATACTGAATATGAAGATATAGAAGAAATAATTAAAAAGTGCAAAAAACGAATTAGAAATTTTAAACTACCTATAATTCATGACGAATATTTTGTTCAAGAAGAAGAAGCAATTACCGCCTTACATAATGTAGAAGATGAATTACAAAACAAACCAATTGTTATTAAAAATCTTAATATACGTGTAGAAACTGCCAGAGATTTAACCTTTAAATTATTAAAAACAACAGATAATATGATAAAATATGCTTATTTTACTGAACAATTATTGATTTTCAGTAACAAATACCGTCATCAAAAAAATATTGATAAAGGACTAATTAAAGTAGAAGATTTATATTATGAAGGAAAATATCAAGAGAGTTTTAATCAAATCCTTAAAGTTATAAAAATAATTGATGAAGATTTTGAAGAAAAAATAGTTAAAATAATAGACTAAAATAGAGATTATTAATTTAATAATCTCTATTTTAATATACAACTTTATTTAAATATAACCCTTCAGGATGAGCTGTTATACTTGCACATTTTCTATCTTTCTTTTCAAGAATTTTAGGAATATCTTCTTTTCTTTTTTTATGTTCACCAACTCTTATTAGATAACCGACCATATTTCTTATTTGATATTTTAAAAATCCATTACCTCTAAAAGTAAAAATTAATGTGTTACCAATAACTTCTATATAACAATCATTAATTGTTCTAACATAATTATTTCTCCTATCTTTATTAGGAGTAAAACTTTTAAAATTATGTTCCCCCTTAAAATACTTTATAGCATTTTCTATTTCTTGAACATCAAGCATTTTACAATATTGATATTCATAAAATCTTCTCGTAGGATTATATTCCCCCATATTAAGATAATATTTATATTCCTTTTCTTTTACCATATATCTAGCATGAAATTGATTGTCTACCATCTGAGCACTAATAACATGAATATCATCTGGTAAATTAGAATTCAACGCCCTCTTTAATTTATATTCTGTTATATCAACAGATAAATCAAAATGAGCAGCAGCCAAGTTTGCATGAACACCCTTATCCGTTCTACCTGATGCAGTAACTACTGTATCTACCCCTGCATTAATAAACTTAAGAGCCTTCTCTAATTCTTCTTGTATTGTTCGTAAACCATTTTGTTTTTGATAACCATTAAAATCTTTACCATCATATGAATAATATATTAAATAACGCATGACCCTATAACAATTGATAGAAATAGAAAAGCCATATGAACACAAACATAAAAAATTTCTTGCATAGAAATAACTTTATTTCTATCACTAAAAACAATTTTATCTTTTAAAATTTGGTATTCATAATCTGTTTTATCTTTAACTATCTTATCAATCAAATCTCCTTCCTTAGAAATGTTTAGCAATTTATTTTTATTTTTTTTAAATAAATTATCGTATATATTACTATAAGTAATATTCTTTTTTCTAAAAGAAAAATCCTTTAAAAAATAATAACAATAACTAATAACTAATAATAATCGAAATAAAATATAACTACTATAAAAATATCCTATCATAAAACCAATAATATGTAAAATTAATAATATTATTAAACTAACACTTTTATTTATTCCTATAATAAAAATAACAATTGTAAGTATAGCAAGAGAATATAAATTGTCTACCAAAAGAATTACCATTATAAAAGTTAGTAAACAAATAATACGACATATTAAACTTATATTAGTATTTCTAAACATTTCGATACACATCCTTTATTAAATCTCTAACATCATTGGAATAATCTATCATGATACCTTTATTATTTCTCACTAGAGCAACAAATTTGACAATCTCAGGCATTTTAATATTATATAATGATAATATATCTAAATCACTAAAAACACTCTTTATATCGCCATAAAAATAGCTATTATCGTTTATTAACAAAACTTTTGATGCAATATTATATATTATATCACTACTAAAACTACCAATAATAACAGTCTTATTATTAATCATATCGTTCAATAAATAAATAATTCTTTTTTTATAATTATAATCTAAATCCATAAAAGGTTCATCTATAATTATAATATTTTTATTCTGAATAAAACCAATTAAATACCTTAATAAGTGTTTTTCACCACTTGATAAATCACTAATCTTTTTACTTAAAAAATCCTTATTAAGTAATAATTTATCTAAATACATCTCAATAATATTATTATCATTTTCATATAAGCTAATTTCATCATAAACACTATTTGTATAAAAAGAATCTAATTTACCAATATATGATATATCCCTACCTTTTATAGATACAAGAAATCTATCATAATCTTTTCCCATAACACCAATAATTTTATTCGAATCAATTTTTATATTATAATTATTACTTTTTAATACTAATCCCATATATCATCAACCAAAGCCTTTATATCATAGTAATTTTTATCAATTAAATTATACATTTTAAGCTTAATAGACAAATCAATTATAAAAGGTATTTCTATATTATTATCATAAAAAACTTTATCATTATCAAAAATATCGTTATAATGATACTCTCCAATATATTGATATTTATTATTAAACAAATATATTCTATCCATATAATTAACATAATTTAAATTATTAGTAAAATATATAATAGTTAAATAATCTTTACACAATTTTTTTAAGATATCCAAAATTGTACAAGCGTCATTATATTCTAAAATATCCAAAGGATTATCCATTAATAATACTTTAGGTTTATTTAATAGTGCTATCACAATTAATAATTTTTGTTTTTCATAAATATTTAAATCATTTATATTTTTATCAATTAAATATTCTAAATTAAACAAAGATAAATAATCTTTAATAATAGCAATACCCTTACCTTTTGTATATCCTCTTTTAATTAATGGATAAAGCATTTCATCTAATACCTTTTTATAAAAAAAACTATTTTCATTAACTCGACTAACACATCCAATATTATTAAAATAATCATTTCTATTATTTAAACAAACACCATTTAAATATATAGCATTATTAATTATTATTTTACCTGAAAAAATATTAAAAAGTGATGTTTTACCACTATTATTAGATCCAACAATAAAAGAAAATTCTCCTCTTTTAAACTCCAATGATAAATTATTTATATCAAGATAATTTAATTTATTTACAGTAAATATATTCATAATTACATACCAAAAAAATAGATTTAAATCTATTTTTCTTCTTCAAAATATTTGGCAATAGAATTTTCTCCAGTATATGATTTAACAACAGTATTCCCTTTAATTATAAATAAAGTTGGTCCACTTATTTTAAGTTTAGTTAAATCACTTGAAATAACTTCTTTTTCACCAATAAATTTGCTATTAAAACCACTTGATAAGTCTAAAAAATATAATGTTTTAGGATTATAATAATTTTCTGTTAATGCTCCATAATAATCAGATTCATTTTGATCATTCATATCATATGCTAAAACAAGATATTCATCATTACTCTTATTAAACATCGTACCAACCATTACCATTTTATTATCAATAGATTCTACAGGAATATTGTTTTTATTAAATAAATTCCAATTACCCTTAGCAATATTAACAAAACAAAAAACAATTAACACAAAAGCAATAACAGATACTGTAGTAATAATTATATTTTTAGTAATATCATTTTCATTATTAAATAAATGCTCTGATTCTCTTCTTTCTTTTTTTAATCTTTTTTGTTCTTTTAACATCTGTTTTTTATTCATAATTTCACCTCTATAATTAATACAAGATATAAATATCATACCATTTTTCGAATATTTAATCAATTATTTTACAAAGTATTTTACAAAAGATATAACAAAAAACTATATCAAATCGATATAGTCTTTTATTTTATTCCATAAATTCATTCTCTAATGCTTCCATTGGTTCATCTTCAGAAAATTCATTTACAAGATCATATTCTACATTTTGATAAGCCTTGACACCTGTTCCTGCAGGAATTAATTTACCAACAATAACATTCTCTTTAAGTCCTTGTAGATGATCTACTTTACCTCTTATTGCAGCGTCTGTAAGAATTCTTGTAGTTTCTTGGAATGATGCAGCAGATAAGAAGGAATCAGTCTCAAGAGATGCCTTAGTAATACCAAATAATACAGGTACACCAGTAGCAGGTTTCTTACCACTTATAATTACTTGTTTATTTCCTTCAGTAAATTCATGGAAGTTAACAAGTGATCCAGGTAATAGATAAGTATCTCCACCATCAACAACTCTAATTTTATCAATCATACGATGAGCAATAATTTCGATATGTTTATCACTAATTTCAACACCTTGAGAACGATATGCATTTTGTACTTCTTTAAGGATATATTCTTGTACTGTAAGTGGATCTGTTACAGCAAGTAATTCTTTAGGGCTAATAGCACCTTCAGTTAATTTATCACCTGGCATAACTTCATCACCTTTAGCTACACGAAGTTTAGCTCCATAATTTGTAACATGCTCTTTTGTTTCAAGTTTATTTTGAATACTAATCTTAAATTTACCATGATCTTCTTGAATTTTACTAACTTTACCTTGAATTTCAGCAATAGTAGCTTTTCCTTTAGGGTTACGTGCTTCAAATAATTCTTGAACACGAGGAAGACCTTGAGTAATATCCTCTTCACCAGCAACACCACCAGTATGGAATGTTCTCATAGTAAGTTGTGTACCTGGTTCTCCAATTGATTGAGCAGCCATAACACCGATTGCTTCACCAATTTCAACAATATTACCAGTAGCAAGATTACGTCCATAACATTTTGTACAAACACCATTCTTGCATTTACAAGTAAGTGTTGAACGTATTTCAACTTCTTCTATTCCAGAAGCTACTATCTTTTCAGCAATAGAATCGGTAATTAATTCATTTCTTTCTACTAATACTTTATTATTTTTAGGATTAATAACTGGTTTATTAGCAAAACGTCCTACAATTCTATCGTATAATTTTTCAATTACAGAACCATTCTTATCATTAATAAAGGCACGAACAACAACACCTTCTTCAGTACCACAATCTTCTTCTTTAACAATAATATCTTGTGATACATCAACAAGTCTTCTTGTTAAGTATCCAGAATCCGCTGTCTTTAAAGCAGTATCGGCTGAACCTTTTCTTGCTCCATGAGTTGATAAGAAGAATTCATCAACTGATAGTCCTTCAACGAAGTTTGATGTAACTGGTATTTCAACTGGTGTTCCATCTGGTTTTGCCATAAGACCACGCATACCAGCAAGTTGTGTAAAGTTCGAAATATTACCACGAGCTTTAGAGTTCATCATCATAAATATTGGATTATCAATATCTTCTTTAGCATAAACTTCAAGTTCTTTTTGAACTTCATTCTTAGCATTATTCCATACTTCAATAACTTTATTATATCTTTCTTCGTTAGTTATTAAACCTCTGGCATATTGTTTATTAACCGTATCAACAACTTTTTCACTTTCTTTGATAATTTTATCTTTATTTTTACTTACAGTAACATCACTGGCTGAAACAGTAATACCAGCAATTGTTGAATACTTAAATCCTAAATCTTTTAATCTATCAAGCATCATACTAGTTTCTGTAGTTTTATATCTTTTGAATGTTTGAGCGATAATACTTTCAAGTGTTCCTTTAGCAAATGGTTTAACAAGTTCCATTTTACTAATTTCTTCTTTAATATTACATCCCATAGGTAAGAAATACTTATTAGGAGTATTTGTTGTAATATTAGTATCACTTGGTTCATTTAAATAAGCAAATGAATCTGGTAAAATTTCATTAAATAATATTTTACCTGGAGTAGTAACTAAATATTTATCTTTTTGTTCATCTAAGAATACTTTATGTTTAAATGAACGAACAGGAAGAGCAATTCTTGTATGAAGAGTGATTTCTCTTCTTTCATAAGCCATTAAAACTTCATCAGAATTCATAAATACCCTTCCTTCTCCAGGAAGACCTGCTTTTTCAATAGTAATATAATAGTTACCTAAAACCATATCCTGACTTGGTGTAACAATAGGGCTTCCATCTTTTGGATGTAAGATATTATTAGCACCTAACATTAATAGTCTTGCTTCGGCAATAGCCTCTTCAGAAAGTGGTACATGAACAGCCATCTGGTCACCATCGAAATCGGCATTAAATGCAGTACAAACAAGTGGATGTAGTCTTATTGCTTTACCACCTATTAATACTGGTTCAAAAGCTTGAATACCAAGTCTATGAAGAGTAGGAGCACGGTTTAAAAGTACTGGATGCTCTTTAATTACTTCTTCAACAAAATCCCATACTTGAGGATCTTTATTCTCAATTAATCTTTTAGCAGCTTTAATATTTCCACAAAGTGGTTCTTTACCATCTTTTCTACGAGATGTTAATCTATTAATAACATGAGGTTTGAATAATTCAAGAGCCATTTCTTTTGGAATACCACATTGATACATCTTAAGAGATGGACCAACAACGATAACAGAACGTCCTGAATAGTCAACTCTCTTACCAAGCAAGTTTTGTCTAAATCTTCCTTGTTTTCCTTTAAGCATACTAGAAAGAGATTTTAAAGCACGATTTCCTGCACCAGTAACACTTCTTCCACGTCTTCCATTATCAAATAAGGCATCAACTGCTTCTTGAAGCATTCTCTTTTCATTTTGAATAATAATACTTGGCGCATTTAAATCAATTAATTTCTTTAAACGATTATTACGGTTAATTACTCTTCGATATAAGTCATTCAAATCACTCGTTGCAAAACGTCCACCATCAAGTTGAATCATTGGACGAAGATCTGGTGGAATAACTGGAATACAATCCATAATCATCCATTCAGGTTTATTGTCTGATTGATAGAAAGCATTTAATACATCAATTCTTTTTAATAATCTAATTCTTTTTTGTCCTTGTGCATTAACTAGTTCTTTCTTTATTTCATCAATTTCTTTTTCAAGATCAACTTGTTTTAATAATTCTTTAATTGCTTCAGCACCCATTCCTACTTTGAAACCATTTCCATATTTTTCATAATAAGAACGATACTCTTTTTCTGATAATGTTTGTTTATTCTCAAGTGGAGTAACACCTTTATCAATAACAACGTAACTTACAAAGTATAGTATTTCCTCTAAATCTCTTGGTGACATATCAAGAACTAATCCCATACGAGATGGAACTCCCTTAAAATACCAAATATGACTTACAGGAGAGGCAAGTTCAATATGCCCCATCCTTTCACGTCTTACACTACTTTTAGTTACTTCAACCCCACACTTATCACAAACAATATTTTTATATCTTACTCTTTTATACTTTCCACAAGCACATTCATAATCTTTTGTTGGACCAAAGATTTTTTCGCAGTAAAGACCATCTCTTTCAGGTCTTAAAGTACGATAATTTATTGTTTCTGGTTTCTTTACTTCACCATAACTCCATGATCTAATCATTTCAGGGGATGCAATACCTATTTTTAAGGCATCAAATTTATTTACATCTATCATTAAAATTCCCCTCCTTCTTCGATATCAATTTCATCATCATCAATATCATCTAAACTATCATCATCAAACTCGTCGTCTTCTTCCCAATCAGTGTCTTCATCATCATTATCATCATTTTCGCTTATTGGTGGAAGATCATCAAAAACATCACTAGCAATATTATCTTCTTTTGCTTCCTCTTCTTCAATTTGTTTTAAATCAATTGCTTCACCAGAATCATTAATAATCTTAAGATCAAGTCCTAATGCTTGGAATTCTTTCATTAATACACGGAATGATTCAGGAATACCTGCACGATTTACATCTTGTCCTTTGACAATAGCTTCATAAACCTTAACACGACCAATAACGTCATCTGATTTAACAGTCATAATTTCTTGAAGTGTATGAGCAGCTCCATAAGCATAAAGAGCCCAAACTTCCATTTCTCCAAATCTTTGACCACCAAATTGAGCTTTACCACCTAGAGGTTGTTGTGTAACTAACGAATAAGGTCCTGTACTTCTTGCATGAAGTTTATCATCAACCATGTGATGTAGTTTAATCATATACATAACACCAACTGATACACGGTTATCAAATGGTTCTCCAGTTCTACCATTATATAGAATTGTTTTACCATCAGGATCCATTCCAGCTTCAGCCATCATATCTGCGACATCTTGACTTGATGCACCATCAAATACTGGTGTAGCAACATGAACACCTAGTTTTTTAGCAGCCATACCAAGGTGTAATTCTAGAATCTGTCCAATATTCATACGCGATGGAACACCCATTGGGTTAAGCATAATATCAACTGGTCTTCCATCTGGTAAATATGGCATATCTTCTTGTGGAAGAATAAGTGAAATAACACCTTTATTACCATGACGACCACTCATTTTATCTCCAACTTGAATTTTTCTCTTTTGAACAATATAAATTCTAATTACTTTAGATACACCAGCTGGTAATTCATCATTTTCTTTTCTTGAATATATTTTAACATCATGAACAATACCATCTCCACCATGTGGAACACGAAGTGATGTATCACGTACTTCTCTTGTTTTCTCACCAAAGATAGCATGTAATAGTTTCTCTTCAGAAGTTAACTCTGCCATACCTTTTGGTGTAACTTTACCAACTAGGATATCACCTTCATGAACTTCTGTACCAATAATTACAATACCATTTTCATCAAGATTACGTCTAGCATCTTCTGATACATTAGGAATATCTCTTGTAATTTCTTCAGGTCCAAGTTTAGTATCACGACATTGCATTTGATAATCTTCCAAATGAAGTGAAGTATAAGCATCATCCTTAACTAAATTTTCATTAAGAATAACAGCATCCTCATAGTTATATCCATTATATGTCATGAAAGCAACTACCATATTTTTACCAAGAGCAAGTTCTCCCATATCTGTACTTGGTCCATCTGCAATAACTTGTCCACGGTGAATCTTATCACCAACATGAACAATTGGTCTATGATGTTGACAAGTACCAGCATTAGAAAGTTCAAAGTTAGATAAGAAATATCTATCTTCTCCTTTAGCATTTTTTATAATTATCTTTTTAGCATCAACATAATCTACAATACCATCTGCTTTAGCAGAAATAACAGCACCAGAATCTTTTGCCGTAACAGCCTCAACTCCAGTTCCAATAAATGGAGCTTCACTTCTTAAAAGTGGAACAGATTGACGTTGCATGTTAGCTCCCATCAAAGCACGAGTTGCATCATCATGTTCCAAGAACGGAATACAACTTGTTGTAACAGCAACTACTTGTTGAGGTGATACATCAACATAATCAACTTTATCTGAACTTGCCATGATATTTTCACCCTTATGTCTTGCAGTTACTCTATCTGGTACAATATAGTCATTATCATCAGTTTCAATAGTAGCTTGTGAAATAATAAAATCTTGTTCTTCATCAGCTGTTAAATATTCAACTGTATCAGTTAATTTTCTATTTTCTACTTTACGATATGGAGTCATAATAAATCCATAATCATCTACTTTAGCATAACTTGCAAGTGATGTAATTAACCCAATATTTTGACCTTCAGGTGATTCAATAGGACAAATTCTACCATAATGTGATGGGTTAACGTCACGAACATCAACACCAGCTCTATCTCTTGATAATCCACCAGGTCCTAATGCACTAAGACGTCTTTTATTAGTAAGTTCTGCAAGTGGATTAGTTTGATCCATAAATTGAGATAGTTGTGATGAACCAAAGAATTCTTTCATTGCAGCCGTAACTGGTCTTATATTAAT